>CAJOLN010000183.1 GCA_905235395.1 uncultured Synergistales bacterium | reverse complement strand
TGCTGTGCATACGCCTTCACTAACTGTTCTTCATGCTGTTCTTTCGCTTCAACGTATTCATCATAGCCGCATGGATATAACGTTATGACTCCGTGCTCAAGGTCTGCAATGTTTACTGCTGTATTCTCCAGGTATCGCGTATCATGTGAGACTGACACAACAGCTCCTTTGTGAGTACGTAACCAACCTTCAAGCCATTCCATTGATTCAGTATCGAGATGATTCGTTGGTTCATCGAGCAGTAATACATCAGGAGATGACAATAACAATGCAGCCATAGCGACACGCATCTTCCAGCCTCCTGAAAAATCATGACAGTTTTTGTTCTCGTCCCCCTTAATGAATCCTAATCCGTGAAGAACTTTCATTGCAATAGATTCAAATGCAAAACCTCCGACATTCTCAAAGCGTCTTTCAAGCCTCGAATGTTCCTGCAATAACTCTTCATGATTTACATCTGAGCGTGATAATCTTTCTTCAACATATCGCAGTTTCGATTCTATTTCTGCAATTCCGGCTTTATGTTTCAGATATTCAATCAAAGGGACGGCTTCAAGTTCAACGAGGTCTTGAGGTAAATATCCTAATGTTAAATTTTTTGAGCGTTCTATAATTCCGTCATTGGGTTCAACTTCTCCCATTAACACACGAAGCAATGTAGTCTTGCCTGCACCATTAGGCCCAACGATACCAATGCGGGCATTATCTGTGATTTGCAGGTTTAGATTCCTGAATATAATTTTTTCACCGAATGAGAGTTTTAGATTCTTAATGTCTATCATAATAATTTATCTTATCACATTAAAATTGATATAATGATCAAATCCAATATTAAAATTCAGGAGGGATTAAATTGCGTTCAAAATTTTTGTGTGCATTCATTGTGATTTGTCTTTCAGTTCCGCCTGTCTTCGCTTCATTGTATGAAGAACATGAAAAAAGGTTTGAGGCTTTCGGTAACAGCATTGATGAAGCTGCAAAAAGAATAAGCTGGAGCAGTGAATACAATTTACAGGATGTTGAATTCGTGAGGAATGAGATGTTTGGAGATGAAACAGTTTATGCAAGAGCATGGTACGATGATTATTACCTTGTTATCCGCAGGTATCGTAATAATGACTGGTCAAATAGTTTTGTATCAAACTTCTGGACAGGCAGCGAGGAATTAACTTTCACAAACGGGATCAAAGTAGGCTCATCATTCAGTGAATTAATATCATATTTCGGCGCAGAGCATTTGAATCAATCTTCTCCGACAATATACAGTGTTTTCAAGTTTGAAGAAAAGAAGAAGAAGAAGAAGAATTAGACAGAGACGGTGTTTTAATATTTACGGTTGAAGATAATATCGTAAAATCAATTGCTTACACACTCTTAGAGAATCATACATCAAAAATGAATTTCCTGTTTAACTTGCATGTTTTTTACCGGATTGCTGATATTACAGGAGAGAAGGTTAATGTCCGTGATGCTGCTCCTGACGGCAAAGTAAAATTTCAAGTTAGCAGGTCAAAAGGAGATCGTCTGCTTGTTTACAGAGTGGAAAATGAAGATGATGATGAAAACGGCTGGTATTATGTCGAAGGAAGGATTGTGAATAATTCTTTGAAGACTTTGCCGCGTTATTACATATCGAAGCGTTTCGTGAAGACCAGAAAGCTGACTCCTTCAGAAAGAAAATTATTCATCTCCCAGTACAGGAAATAATATGCAAAAAAAAAACGCTGACAGTTATCCTTTGCATACTAACAAATAGAGAGTGCAAATGAAAGTTTTTTACCAAAGAATGAAATCATAATATAATTTATTCATCCAGAAAAATGCGTTTAGTTTGGAGGTATTTATATAGTGAGCAGTTTGGAAGAACTGATGATATTCAAGCCTTCCCGTCAATATGCTGCTGAATGTCCGGAATACATAAAGCCCGGCAAAACAATTCTCAAAAAGGGCTGGAAGGTTGAAGAAGGATTCATGCCAATACTCTGTGATATTGCCGCAGAAAAAGATGTGCCCGTGAAAATGCGTGACGGTGTTACTCTTTACATTGACGTTTTCAGACCCGTAACTGAAGAGAAAGTGCCGGTGATAATATCATGGAGTCCATACGGAAAAGACAACAATACTCGTCCAACTTATGAGAATCTATTCAAGGTTATAGGAATTCCTGACAGCAAATTATCGGGACTTCAAAAGTTCGAAGGAAG
>CAJOLN010000182.1:863-2261 GCA_905235395.1 uncultured Synergistales bacterium | reverse complement strand
TGTGAATAACACTGCAAAGAGTGATGAGCCTCCATTAATTTCCGGCTGGAAAGATGAATTTGCACTTTCAGATCTCAAAGATGCATCTCAGGCTGAAGCTCACAGGAAAGCATTTGCAGAAGAGGTTCAGGTTCTCGTTGATGAAATAGATTACTGCAAGGAACATTTATGGTGCCCTGTTCTTGTTGTGCCTCCGGTTCCTGAGATGACGAGAAAGTATATAAGCCGTGAATTTGCGCAGGCATTCGTTTACGACAACATAAGAGCTGTCCAGGAAAAACATCCTCAGGTACAGCTTTTGAGTTACTACGATGATGAAAGGTTCACTGATGACATGTTCAATCACGGAATCTTTGCGAATAAACGAGGTCAGGAACTTTTCTCAAAAATTTTATTCAGCGATGTAAGAAAAATATTCGGAGGTGATTGATGAATTGAATCCTTTCACGCTTGAAGGCAAAACGATTCTCATTACTGGTGCGTCATCAGGCATAGGCAGAGCGACAGCAGTTATGTGCAGTCAAATGGGAGCACGTCTGCTGATCACCGGGCGCAGTGAGGAGAAGCTGAAAGACACAATGAGCCGTCTCAATGGAAGTGATCACAGTATGTTATGTGCAGATTTGTCCGTTCAGTCTGGAATTGACAGCCTTATTGAATGGACACCTCAGCTTGACGGTCTTGTGAACAATGCAGGAATGATAGATCTTTTGCCTGTTGACTTCATAACACACGAAAGGCTTGAACGGATACTTGCGATAAACACGTATGCACCTATTCAGCTTTTCATCGGGCTGTCAAAAAAACGGAAATTCAGGAAGAATTCTTCTGTTGTATTTACATCTTCAGTAGCGGGAAATTTTATTTTCACTCCGGCACATTCAATGTATTCAGTAACGAAGGCGGCAGTGAGTGCGTTCGCAAAGAATGCTGCTCTTGAGATGGCCGCACGAAAAATCAGAGTGAACTGTGTATGTCCCGGCATGATTGAGACGGAATTGATTCATGCAGAACAAGTTACACCTGAAATGTTTTCTGAGGACATTAAGAGATACCCGCTGAAACGTTATGGAAAGCCCGAAGAAGTTGCAAACGGAATTGTATTTCTTCTTTCTGATGCTTCGAGTTTCATCACAGGAATTAATTTATTGATTGACGGCGGTCTGACGCTTAGATAGGAGAGAATGCTTATCATGAATCCTTTTACGCTTGAGGGCAGGACAATATTAATAACTGGAGCTTCATCTGGAATCGGAAGAGCAACAGCAATCTTGTGCAGTCAAATGGGAGCGAGAGTAATCATAACCGGCCGCAATGAGAATGAACTTGAACGCACATATGCGAATCTCGAAGGCAATAACCACGAGATGATTTCACTAGATTTACGTACTGGGGGGG
>CAJOLN010000182.1:0-848 GCA_905235395.1 uncultured Synergistales bacterium | reverse complement strand
GTAGAATTACTTACTGAACGTTCGCCGGAAGTTGATGGTCTGGTGAATAACGCTGGAATAGTTGAGACATTGCCGATTGATTTTGTCACAAGGGAGAAGCTCGAAAATATTTTTGCAGTCAACACATGTGCACCTGTTCTGATATTCGAGGGACTTCTTGAATCAGGCAAGCTCAGGAATGGTTCGTCAGTTGTGTTCACCAGCTCAGTAGACAACGGAGATATTAATGTGAGTATGGGAAATTCAATGTACTGTTCATCGAAAGCGGCTGTAAGTGAATTCGTGAGGTATGCGGCGATAACAGCAGGTGAAAGAAACATACGCGTCAATGCTGTGTGTCCTGGAATGACAGAGACGAATCTTTTGCGTGATAACCCTGTGCTGAAGTCAGAAATTCTCGTTGAGAACGCGAAAAAATATCCTCTTAAACGTCATGGAAAACCTGAAGACATAGCAAACGCGATTGTCTATTTGTTATCAGACGCAGCAAGTTACGTAACGGGAATCAATCTCATAGTTGACGGAGGTATAACGTTATCTCATTGAAGCTGAAGGAGGTAAAAAAATAATTTGGGAAATATATGCATAAGCGGAGTGCGGGTTGAATCATTGGCCTGCACAGTTCCAAAAGAGAAGTTCAGTGTTGCGGAGTATGCGGGAGATTTAATTGATGCTAAGACTGCGGAACGTGTTGCGAGTGTCAGCGGTTTTGAATCTCTCAGAATTACCCCTGATAATGTTCTGACTTCGGATTTGTGCTTTGACTCCGCAATGAGAGTTCTTGAGGGTATGAGGGAACATGACATGAATCCTGATGACATCTCTGCATTGATATTTGTATCAAAGAC
>CAJOLN010000181.1 GCA_905235395.1 uncultured Synergistales bacterium | reverse complement strand
GATTCTGGGAATAGGGTTGAACCTGCTGAAGGTTACGAAACTGAAGCTCGGTGATATGCTTCCTGCGTTAGTATATGTTATATTCTTCACGATGATATTTTCAGTTTAAGGAGGATATGAATCTTGATGAAATATATTCTGGCATTTCTATTCATATTCGCAATTATACTTGCGGAAATGATATTCATCAGGCATGAACGCAGACAAGATTCAGAGATACGGAAACTCCGGGATGAACTGAATCTGCTCAGAGCAAAAACGGAAAATAATTCTGAGGCTGAATCATTCACACGTAATTGCCTAACTGGAGAAGGACAAAATTACTTAGCAATAGGCAACAGCATTACATTACACACTACATGTAACTACTGGTGGGCAAATTGCGGAATGGCGGCATCAGAGCCTTCAAAGGATTATTTTCATCTTGTTACGGAAGAACTAAGGAAACATAATTACACAGTAAATAGCTGCGTGTGCAGTTCTTACGTCTGGGAGATAATTACACATGATAGGTATGAAGCACTCACACTCATAGATTCGTATCTGAACGAGAACATAAATATCATTACGATTCAGCTCGGTGAAAATGTTTCTGACCTATCAAATTTTGAATCAGATTACACTTACCTCATCAATCACATAAAACAGAAATGATAATTTCAGTCTCAGATTTCTGGAACTACGGTGAACGTGATGAGATGAAACGCAGAGCGGCAGAGAAATGCGGGATAAAGATTGCAGACATAAGTGCAATAAAAGAAAATCCCGTTTACATGTGCGGCCTTGATACAAAAGTAATCGGTGATGACGGAGAAAAACATTCGGTGAAACATGAAGGAGTTGCGAAACATCCAGGTGATAAGGGAATGAGATACATTGCTGACAGAATTATTGAGTGCATAAATTTTTCTGAGCTTACGGGGAAAACAAACTAAGAAGGGAGAATATTAATAGTCATGTCAGATACTTTCGATTGTTCAGGATTGAAGGCATACTCTGGTTACTTCAATAATACTGAGAAATTATTGCAGTCAGCATCAGGAGGAGCAGCAACTGCAATATCAGAATTAATACTTACTGGGGGGGGGGGAGTTTTTGGTAGCACATATTCAGCAGATTTTCGTACTCCTGAATTTGCATGTATTGAACGCAAAGAAGATTTGTGCAGGCTCAAAGGTTCAAAATATGCGGAGACAAGCAAGCGAGTTTTTCATGATGGAGAATACAAAGCATTATGGCCTCTTGTGGCTGAAAAATTAGAATCAGGTCTCACAGTCTTATTCATCGGATTAGGCTGTGATGTCGCGGCGTTAAATTCATTCCTCAAAGTACGCGGCACTGACACATCAAAACTCTACACAGTTGACCTCATATGTTACGGCTCAACTCTACAGGAAGTTCACAGACAGTATGTTGAATCACTCGAACGGAAATTCAAAACACGAATCATAAATTTCACAGTCATATACAAAAAGCATGGCTGGACACCTCCGTATATATTTGCGGAATTCGAGAACGGCAGAAAGTTTTGCACAGACTTTTACGCTTCAGATTACGGGAAGGCATTTGCGCTCTATGCAAGGCATGCATGTTACATCTGTAAATTCAGAGGAACGAATCATCAATCGGATATTACGGTTGGTGATTTCTGGGGGCTCACTCCGAATATGAAAGGCTGGAATAAGAATGGAGTATCGGCAATAATCGTTAGGACTGAAAGAGGAGAAGAACTCATCAAGAACATAGATACAGAAGAATTTTTACTTAGGGAAGAAGATGCAGGCTTTGTGATTAATCACAACACAATGTACTTCAGACAAAGAGAGAAAATTTCTGACTATGATAAATTCTGTGAGAACTTGAAGAGCGTGGGACTTCATAAAGCAGTTATAAATCATTACAGATTGGTGAAGTATTATCTTGCTCCTGTGAAAAGGTGTATTAAGAGATTGCTTCCCGCGAGAGTTAAGAGGTTCATAAAATCGTCTATGAGATTTTGGAATTGATGTACTTAATAAAAAAATCTGGTTGCTACATTCCTTGTCTTAAAAGGATTTTGGGCTTATTATTTAGCAAGTCAACTTCTAAATCAGACTCATTCAATTCAAAAAACGAGGGGGAATCTTTTTGCATA
>CAJOLN010000180.1 GCA_905235395.1 uncultured Synergistales bacterium | reverse complement strand
AAATAGAGATTGCAATTTTAGGGGAGCGTTAATGACTCCCCTGTTTTTTTTTTTTTCAGTCTTTTATGTATGCTTCAAAATGATGATGAGTTTTTTGTTGGCTTAACGGAGGAAGTTTCATGTAATCGCCGTATAATTTCGTTAGCCATTCATCATATCCTGAGGGTATCTTGTATTTTCTGCCTTCAAACTCAGCATAAATGAAATTCTCAAATTTATCCTTGCTCATTGCCAGTTCATGGCGGCCAAGAAAACTTCCAGCACGTTTTGTATCTTCGTGAATGTATCTTCTTGCGTTCTTCAGTAGTTTCCATCCAAAATAATTTCTGGGCAGTATTCGTTCAGGTATCATGTTCATAGGTATCCTGATTGAATAGGCAAGAATTCTTCTGAGAAAATTTCCGTTGGGAGGTGCGAACATCGGCAAGAATCTTCCTGCATTCAAATGCCTGTAGATATATTGACACATAAACATTCTCTTCAGAGATTTATCATCATCTGGTGCATTATCTATAACCCATATGTCAATGTGAATGGATAGTTTTATACCGGTCTTCCTATCTGGCTCATAGTATTCTGTTCTTGTGTCGAATACTTTTCCGAAAGGATAAAGCGATTCAGGATCATTCTCCATGCTGTAAAACTTGTAGCGTGTGTTCTCTTTGTTAAATAGATTCATGAACTTGTCATAATCTCTTCTGAGCATAGCAACATCAATATCATCATCCCATGGAATATATCCCTTGTGCCGAATTGCACCCAAAAGCGTACCTCCGTCAAGGAAGCATAAAATACCATGCTCATCACAGAACTTCATGACAACATCAAGAACCTCAAGCTGAACTTTCTTCAGCCCGTCAGTATCAAGCTGCCGCATATGTAATATTAATTCCTCTCATTCAGGTTTTATTAAATGCATTCTATCACACAGATAAAAATAAAGCTCCGGGAGTCTAAGAATTCAGATGAAATTTTAATCAGTCTGACCTTTCTCTTTCGGAGCTAAACCTGAATGATTGGTTTCAAATTCATGCGCTCTTATTTAAAAGAGTTTTTCAGTTATTCATCACCATCTTCTTTGACAAACGCCTCAAAGTGATGATGCGTTACCTGATCTTTCTTCGGCGGTAACTTCATATAATCACCATATAGCTTAGTTAGCCATTCATCATAACCAGCAGGAATCTTGTATTGCTTGCCCTCAAACTCTCCGTATGTGAATCCTGCAAGCTGCTCTCTATCTATTGCTACCTCATGTCCTCCGGAAAAATCACCCACGCGTTTTGTATGCTCAGAAACATATGATTTTGCGTTCTCAATCACTTTCTTCGCAAAATAATTCTTAGGGATAATAAAAACAGGAATAATATTCATGAAGATACGAACAGCATAAGCTATTGTTTTTCTGAAAATATTGCCATTGGGAGGCATAAGCGGAGGAAGAACCCTGCCTAGATTGAGTTTATTGTAAATAAAATGACGCATAAACATCTTCTTTAATTCTTTCTCGTCATCTGGTGCATTATCCATAACAAAAATATCAATACTAACAGCCGTTTTACTTCCTGTTCGCTTATCTGGCTCATATAACTCTGTGTTTTCATCATAAACTCTGCCTGAAGGATATATGTATTCTGGATCAGTCTCTAGGCAGTGAAAATGATAACGTTTATTTTCTTTATTGAATGATTCTATAAAGTCATCATAATCTGGTCTTAACATACCTAAATCTATATCATCGTCCCATGGGATATAGCCTTGATGCCGTACTGCTCCGAGTAAAGTCCCGCCGTTGAGAAAATAATGAATACCATTTTCATCACAAAATTTGACTACAGAATCAAGAATTTCAATCTGAAGTTTCTTCATTTCCTCGGTGTAGATCTGTATCATAGAACATCACCGAAGAGACGCAAAAAGCCCTGTTCCCGAGAAACAATATTACTCTCGAAAACAGGGCTGTAATTTTCAGATATATATTGAATTAACGCATAATTATAGCTGTGA
>CAJOLN010000179.1 GCA_905235395.1 uncultured Synergistales bacterium | reverse complement strand
ATGTTGGGCGCAGGTACTCACCGAGTTGAACAACAGGGGAGTGAAAGACGTATTTGTGTTCTGCGTAGATGGCCTTACTGGTTTCCCCGATGCAATAAAGGGAGTATTTCCGAAAGCAGATATCCAGCTGTGCATAGTTCATCTAGTCCGGAACAGCCTGAAATATGTAAGCTGGAAATACCGTAAAGAATTAGCGCGAGATTTGAAGGAAATCTACCATGCGGGAACGTTAGAAGGAGCCTCAGTAGCATTGCTCCGTTTGGGAGAAAAGTGGAATGAGAAATCACCGGCAATCTATGCGCTTTGGGAACGCAACTGGCAGAACATAATAACAATCTTCACGTATCCATAGGTAGTGATGAAAGTGCACTGAAACTGGTATGGATAGCAGTATCTAATGCGTCGAAGAAGTGGACGATGCCGATAAGCAATTGGTCGAAAGCGTTAAGTCACTTTTATGTGAGATACGCGTCTCGTTTCCCAAAAGTGGCATAGAAATCTCATACACAGTTTACTTGACAGATCCTATGTAGTCTGGAACTTCCTCATTCACCTTTTCAGGTGGAATATCTCGTTCAGTTGTTGTTACTTTCCACTTGTCACGATCACGGTCATACGTAAATGACTTCACTATCTCCTTGGTGCCATTCCACACTTTCTTCAATAATGCCTGAGCACCTGCAAATGCCACGTGAAGCAATCCCTTAACTTTTTCCGCCACAGCACTCATTGCATCTTTTAAAAAGTCCGCGAAGTAATGCCAAACTCCATAAACTGCACCTGCCACTGCTGTAACCAGAAACAACGTAATTAATGTATCTATCATGTTATGACTTCCTTATGCCAATTGCATTTGTAATTCATTGTCGTCAGTAACATAGACTCTTCCGGTGCAGGAATATTTCACGTACTTGTACTTCTCAGGCACTTCGGATTCGTCAATTTCCTTTTCATACGTTATACTCCCGTCAAGCACTACCTCTCCGAAAAATTTTCCGCGTACCCATTTCAAGAAACACCTGAAGTATCTGTAAACGTACCTTTCCAGGATAGTTTTCACGAACGGTGCAAATGTCTCCCAGAGTACAGCTCCAAGAATTGCAGCACCTATTACACCAGCGATTATCCAGCCTATCATTTATTCAGCCTCATTCTTTATCTGTTTATATTTCTCTTTGCCAAGTTCACGTTTTGCTTCCTCATCTGATATTTCATGAGTTTCACTCTTAACTCTGGCATTAGCATCTCTGACGTTGATGCAGCTCTGAATCGCCTTCTCGAATCTTTCCTGCGTAAGAACATCTGCATTATCATTCGCAGCACTGATTGCGGCAGAAAATACTGCGTCTGCTATTTCACTCGCACTCACTCCCGAAAACTTCTCTGCTAATTCCGAAAAATTAATCTCAGGGTCAGCAGGCATCTTTGAAGTGATATAGAACCTCCACAATCTTTAGCGAAGAATTTCATCAGGAAGATGAAACTTTATGTGATGACGAATGCGCCTGATAAATGCAGGGTCAAAATTCTGAATGAAATTGGTGGCAAAAAATTATTATTCTGCGATAATCATTGAGGAGTGTCAGCAGTACAGAACGAGTTTGATTCACACTTACGTTGTTGCTGAGGTCATGTTTCACCGACATATTTTGATTCAATGTCTGCATAATCAACACATATCATCTTAATGTTAAGCTCATGTGCAATTGCGTGTGCAGCCATAGTCTTGCCTGTTCCTGAAGGGCCGTAAAGATTTACTGCGAGGCTGTCTCTGTCCTTGAAGTGTTCAGATAGTCCCCATTCATTGAAGAGCTTATCTTTGTTGTGAACATATGATACAACATCTTGAAGTATAATATCTTTGAATGAATATTTTGGTTCGGAATTTACCCAGTTAATTATGCGCTTATCTTTATTTTTACCTAATGGGGGGAGGGGGTATTATTTCTTGATATAGGCATTATATCTCTCCTTTCACGAATGAGATTATAGAATAAAAATATCCGCAATGCAATTATCTCACACTGCGGAAAAAATTTTCTTACCGTAACGGATTGAATTCATGCGATAACACGTTCATGAACTCATCAAGACTCATTGAACCTAAATCACCCTTTGTTCTTTCACGAACTCCTACAGTGTGATTCTCTTTCTCCTTGTCTCCAACGACAAGC
>CAJOLN010000178.1 GCA_905235395.1 uncultured Synergistales bacterium | reverse complement strand
GGAAGTGAAATTCTTGAACTAACTCTGGGTGCTTTATTCTTACGGGCATTCTTCGTTATCTGAACTATGATATTCTGACCTGCTTTGATACCTGACGTATGAATTGATTCACCGAGATACAAAAATGCATTTCGCAATTCGTTTTTCTCACTCTTGGTTGAGATTGCAACGAACGCGGCATTAATTGACGGCATGATTTTATCTACACGTGCCTTGAATATATCTCCCTGTCTTGAAAGTTTAGCTGAATGTTCTTCATCGTATTCAATGAAAACTTCTGCGAGCTTTCCGTCTTCAAGCACAGCTATTCGTGATTGTTCTGATTCTCTGAGGTCAGCAATGATTTTCACTTCAGGCATACGCAATCACCTTCTGAATCATATCCGCCTATTGAAACTCGTACTATGTTCATCTCATGCCAGCCTTCAATCACATTTTCATTCTTCAGATACTTAATGAATCCTCCGATTGGATTCTGTGCAGGCTCAGTGAGAATTATGCGTAACCATTCATCTATTTCTGCAAGTCTGAACATTGAATCTCCGAAAAATTTTCGTGAATGTTCGTTAAGTTCATGGCCTTCTGTACTGCGTATTAGATATTCGGCATACTTGCACATTTTTCCGAGTGAAGGTGAATTATCTTCGGGGAATAATACGCGTGAGACATGAAATCCTTCGGGCAGAGATTCATTCATGAGCATAGCAATATCATCATGAACATCATCAAAGTACATATCAACGGGTTCATTGAGTGCGACAACTCCTGCGGGAAGTTCGGGAGCAAAACTGATTTTCGCTCTCGGTGAAAATCCCTGAGTCATTATGAGTTTCAGACCAGAACGCATAGCTGAACGTGAGAATATCTGTGCAAGTGCAATATGAGGAACGAAACATGCTCCGCCTCTTTTTAAATAGATCAATCTCGCTCTCATTTCACGCACCCAATTCCGCAGGACGCACAGCCAGTTCTGCAATCAATCGTTAATCTTCCTTCATACGCTCTGTGTCTCTCACGCAAAAGAAATTCTTTTGATAATCCAACGTTCACAAAGTCCCATGAAAGCACTTCATCTTCACTTCGTTCACGCGTATATTCTTCGGGGTTAATGCCGCAGTAATCAAACGCGTCAATCCATCTCTGAAGGTTAAAGTATTCTGTCCAATTATCGAAACGTGCACCTGTTTCCCATGCCCGATAAATCACTTTGCATGTTCGTTTGTCGCCTCGTGATAGAACTCCTTCTAAGAATGTCTGTTCTGGTTCATGATATGCAACCGATATGTTCCTGTCATGAATCAATGACTTTATGTATCTGCCTTTCTCTTTGAGTTCCTGAATCGAATTCTGTCTTTCCCATTGAAAAGGAGTATGTGCCTTCGGAACGAATCCCGATACACTTACGCTTACAGTAGTACGTTTTCGTCCCAAAGACCTGCCTAGCTTGAGTGTCTGATATGAAATCTCAGAAATTCCTTCAAGGTCTTCATATGTTTCTGTTGGAAGTCCCATCATGAAATACAGTTTAACTCGTTCCCAGCCTCGCGAAAAAATTTCTTTCAGGCATGAGTTTATCATCTCTTCATTGATTCCCTTGTTGATTACATCACGCAGTCTTTGAGTTCCTGCTTCAGGTGCAAAGGTTATGCCTCCATGCTTTGAACGTAATCCTTCAAGTTTCTCTGCAAGTCCAATCGAGAAACCGTCCATGCGCAGACTTGGAAGACTTAGTTTAGCTCGTCTCTTGTTGAGTTCGTCAGAGAGTTCATCAATGAGAGTTTCAATTCCTGAGTAATCACATGATGCAAGAGATAACAGACCAGCTTCTTCCCAGCCAGTTGACCGAACAATATCGAGTACTGACTGTACAGATTCATTTGTATCACGTTCTCTCACAGGACGGTTCACCATTCCAGCCTGACAAAATCTACAGCCTCTGCCACAGCCTCTGAAGAGTTCAACTGCTGCTCTGTCATGAACAATGCCAACGCTTGGCACAATCATTGAATGCAATGTGAAAAGTTTATCGGCAATCTGACGTTCAACTGCATGATTGAACAATGGCACATAAAATCCTTTGAGCTTTGAAATTTCATTCAGAACATCATCGCGTGAATATCCCTTCATGCTTTCGATGAGAGGCAGCAGTTCAGGCAGTAATGCTTCAGCTTCACCCACACAGAACACATCAATGAATT
>CAJOLN010000177.1 GCA_905235395.1 uncultured Synergistales bacterium | reverse complement strand
GGCGATTACGATTGAACATGATCTAGCAGTTATAGATCAGTCGAAGTGCATTAAGTGCGGATTATGTGCGAAGGTCTGTCCTGCGAAGTGCATAAAGACTGGCGAAAGTGTGAAAGTGCTGGAGAAGTCAGCATAAATAGAGAAAAGAATATAGCCCTGTCTGAGGTGATAAAATTTCGGACGGGGTTTGTTAATGAATAAGAGGTGATTTCATGAACACGAAATATGTTTTTCCAGGAGGAGAAAAGAACTATATCCTGAAAGTTAAGAATTCGTGTGCGCTACATTCCGAGATAAAAACTGTCCATAATGGTATTATTTTACCGTTAATGGAAAGTGATTATAAATGGGGAGGCACGTGGAATTCTGGCGGAGTATGTGATTCAGATGGCAATTTTCTTGATGAATCTCTCTATTGCGGAGAATGGATAAAACGCGGTAAGGGGGGGGGGTACACTAAATGAACCTGCGGAAATTGTTCACGAAAAAGTTATTTTTGTGGGATATTTTTTGAAACAATGGGGACATTTTTTAGTTGATGGCATCGGAAGATTCTGGCCTCTCAGTGATAAAAAATTTGATAGTTACAAGGTCGTTTTCCTCAAAGATAAATTCTCTAAAATTGATGGCAGTTATCTTGAATTCCTCAATTATCTCACAATCAGCAAAGATAGACTCATAGACGTACAGGTTCCTACACAATTTGATGAAGTTCTTATTCCTTCCCTAAGTTATGACACTATAGGAAATTTTTCTCCCGAACACATAAGAATGATTAATTTCATAGTTGAAAATGCACACATTGAAGATATATCAGTTCCTGATAAAGTGTATCTTACCCGCACTAAATTTGCCAGGCATAAAGAAGTAGGCGAGAAAGATATAGAAGCATTTTTCGCGGCAAATGGCTACACTGTCTTTTCTCCTGAAAAATTGCCGGTCAGGAATCAGATAGCATTGTTCCGAAAGTCAGCAGAGATCGTATGTGTAAATGGAACTATACCGTTGAATGTCTTATTTGCAAGGCCAGAACTTAAACTTACCGTTCTCAATAAAACCAGCATAAAACACACAGCACTTCTCAGAGCATGTAATTTTACAGGAGTTGAGCCTGTTTATATTGACGTGTATTATGAGCCGTTCAAGAAGTTTCCTGAAAATATTGGAATTGGTCCTTTCTGGATATCCATAACCGACAATTTGATTCGCTATATGTCAGATAGTCACATGAAATTTAATATTAATGTCATGACTCTCAGAATTAAGCACATGTTTAATTGGATGATGTATGCGAAAAATATTATTAAATATTATCTCCGCAAAACATGTTTAAGGCGTTATGTCAGATACATAAAAAGTATCTTTAAGAAAGAATGAAGTTTATAATATTTCCAAAAAAAGACAGGAGTATTGCTTCATGATGAATTTATTTGTTCTTGTCCCGTTTTTAATTTGCGTATATGAGATATTAAGTATGATATTGCCTCTGAAAGCACCTGTATGGATTAAGATATTGCTGTCAGTAATTCTTCTTTCAGGTCTCCTGAAGATGATGCAGTACAGAAGATTTTCGACAGGTTTTGATATTACAGAGCTTCCATACTATGCGAATCTAATTGTGTCAGTGATATTCAATTTCATAATAGTAGCTTTATTCATGCTTCTGGTGAAGGATATTGCATTCATTATTCTTCGTGTCATTCTGCGTCTTCGATTTTCTTCAAGCTATGTCTCTCTTGCAGTTCTGATTCTGGCTTTCTGTTCGACACTTTACGGAACATACGAGGCAATGAGAGTGCCAGATGTGAATACACATGAAGTGAAGATAGCGGGATTATCAAAAAATTTGGACGGAATGAAAATAGCGATGTTAGTAGATATTCATACAAGCGGATTGAATAATGGAAGATTTATTCAGGCGATTGTTGATAAAACCAACGCATTGAATCCTGATCTGATATTAATGCCCGGAGATTTTGCAGACGGACATGTGAAGACGCTGTATGAAGATATAGAGCCATTGAAGAATCTGAAATCGAAATTTGGTGTATATGCTTCAACAGGCAATCATGAATACTATCTTGATTTTGAGGGCTGGATGAAAAGGTTTAAGGAACTTGGAATACGCATGCTTGAGAATGAACATGTGATAATCGAATCAGGAGACGCAGAATTAATCATTGCGGGAGTATCAGACCAGACGGGTGGAAATCACAACACAGAACTTGCAGTTAAGAATGTACCTGAGAATGTGCCGG
>CAJOLN010000176.1 GCA_905235395.1 uncultured Synergistales bacterium | reverse complement strand
AACAGAGACGTACTGTCAATGAAGCTCTGAAATCTGAGACAAATTCCCGCATTGAGGCTGATGATGAATTACGTGAAAGCATAGCTGACCGAACCAAAGAGATAACCTCAGAGGCACAGCTGCGTTCAAGTGAAGATTTGGCCTTACAGACACAAATCGATGATTTATCCAGAGAAGCAATGCAGGATAAAATCAATGCGTTAGCCACTGATGAGCGAAGAAAACAGGAAGCATATCAGGAGGTTTCAACTAATGCAGAGCAGAATGAAGTTCAGCAGGAACAAATTGACCTGTGGCATTCTCTGAATCTTCATAGTGAATCGGAAAAACGCCGTGAAGGTTTCTCTGACACTCAGAGACAGTTAGACGCTCAACGTGAACGTATTGAAACACAGGAAGAGCAAAGTACTCAACATCAGACTGAAATTAAAGACCTGATTAATGCAATTCTCAAGAGTTCAAATAATCTTCACGAGGCATTAGAGCGCAGACGCGAAGCACTGCATCAGGAAGCTCAATCACGCGCAAGGCATGAAGATATTCTACAGTCTGAAATCTTCGATAACGAGCGTACTAGCCTTCAGCAGTCATTGAACATTGCAAGTGAAGCTGAAAAACGCCGCAAACTTGAACAGGCTGTAGCTGGAATAAAATCGCCGGTTGATTGGAGCAAGTCTGATAGTATCGCAATTCCTGAACCAAGATGTGCAATCGTCAATTTTTCAGGGCTAAAATCAATGCCTACAAGCAAGACGGTAGACATTCCGGCAGTTATAGAATTCTGGGATATGCAGGGAAATTATTTCAGGAAAAATATTTTATGCAGTGCGCAGGGTAGTTCATCATTGAGTTACATCAAGAAAAATGTGAAGGTAGACCTGCTTAACGATGACGGTTCAGAGTTCAATCTCAAAATAGGAAATTGGGTAGTGCAGGACGGTTTTCACTTGAAGGCATATTACACAGATTTTTTCAGAGGAATCGGAGTAATGAGCTATAAGTTCTGGGATGAAGTCATGAGGTTTAACGGTATCAACAATGACAGGCCATACAAGCGGGCGATGATTGATTCATCAAAGATACAGACTAGCGGTACACGTCTGAATAATCCTGAAGATTTGACGCTTCAATTCGACACTGGGGCTTTGTGTCATCCCGATGCATTCCCTTGCATTGTCTATCTGAACGGCACTTTTTACGGTGTGTATTCATGGCAGATAAAGAAACAACGCAAAAATTACCGCATGGATAAGAGCACTGTTGAGCATATTCATCTTGACGGCACTCTTAGTACTGCCAATTTCTGGAACGGTTCAATCAACTGGACTGCCTTTGAGATTCGCAACCCGAACAAGCTCTACACTATGGACGGGAAGAAATATGACGGCGATACTCCCAAAGAGTTAATAGATGAGACATCGGAGAAATATGATAGTGGCAACAAAGACCATGTGAGAAGCGTACAGGTCAAGAAATATATTCAGGATCTAGTGCAGAATTTCTCTGTCTTAAAGAATTTATACTCTGCCTATCGTTCAAGCCCCAATGATGAAATGCTTGCAGCAGTTAAGGAAAAATATGAGGAAATATTTGACTGGGAAAATCAGCGCGATTATCTGATATTCTCGGACATAATCAAGAACTCTGACGGCTTTTCTAAAAACTGGCAATGGACTACATATGACGGCGTGAAATGGTACGTGAATGCGTATGACCTTGATATGTCTTACGGTGGACACTGGCAAGGTATTCAGATAACCGCACCACTGACAGGGCACATAACGACAAGTACAGCACTCCCTGTGTATTACGCTGTTCTGTTATACAGATCTGAACTTGAAAGCAGATACAGAGAGTTGCGAGACGCGGGAATAATCAGTGTCAATAACATTATCTCGAAACTTGAAGATTGGACTGCAAGAATCGGAGTAAGCAACTACGAACTTGAATATGAACGCTGGCCTAATAGTCCGTGTATCCTCAATTACACCGACAGCATTTACCGCGTAAAGAGATGGCTTGAAGTTGAAATCTCAAACATGGACAGGCTATATAGCTACAGCACAGGTAATGAAGCCCTCAAGACCGAAATTCTCAACCGTGAAGCAGGCGACAATGAAGAGGCAGAACTTCGCAGCAGTGAAGACACAGCACTTCAGGCACAATTGAACGACTTATCACGGGGAGCAATGCAGGACAGGTTCAACAGTTTAGCTTTAAATGATAGACGGAAAACCGAAATTCTTCATGAAGTTCTAATACGCTCAAAGAATGAAGGAGAACTTCAAAATCAGATTGATGAACTTGCATTCGCGGTGATTAAGACAGCTCTCAATGATTACGAGGGCAGAGAAAGACTAAGCGATTACGTTGGCAGACTATATCAGGCAGTAGCAGACACAGGCAATCTCACATACATGGGAGCTGGCATTGCATCAACGAATGAAGTAAATCATATGCTATCTGACGTTATGTCCGGCAGCAATGACGGCGAAATCACTAGTGCAGACATTCCCTAAGAACTACAAAGCAGAGTAGCTACATCATCGGAAGTTTCAGAAA
>CAJOLN010000175.1 GCA_905235395.1 uncultured Synergistales bacterium | reverse complement strand
TATATGCCGATAAAATTCAACACAAAAGTTTACGGAATGGCTTTCTCAGGTAAACCTGCAACGGAGATTCAGGAGGCCGAGAGAAGTATTTACATGATAATAATAACAATAAGCGCATTACTGATAATATTCTTCGGAATCATAACTGTCATTGTAGCAAGAAACGTAGCTAACCCTCTCAAAGAAGTAGCCGCAAGAATCGAAAAGCTCCTTGATGTGAGTTTCGATGAAAAAATTTCAGCAAAGAGCAGTATATATGAAACTTCACAGTTAATCACAGCCGCAGAAACTTTGAGCAGAATACTTAACGATGCAGTGAGAAAGATTCAGAATGCAGCGTTCTCATTGACTGACACAGTGAAATCTACATCTGAACTTGCAAAGGATTCATCTTATGCGTCATCACAAATCGTAGAATCAATGCAGGCACTCTCACAGACAACGGTAAACATGGCCGGAAGCGTGAGACATATAAACGAGAACGTGGACAATATGGGCGGAGTAATTGAACAGGCAGTGAAGAATGTCGAGAACCTCAGCAAGAATTCAGGAACGATGAGCAATGCAAACAGTGAAGCACTTGAATACATAGAGAGTGCAGCAGAATCATCAAAGAAATCCTCGAATGCGATAGACATGATAACGCAGAAGATTCACGCGACGAATGAGGCAATAGCGAAGATAGGCGGACGTGTGAGAATGATAACGGATATTGCATCACAGACGAATTTACTCTCACTGAATGCGGGAATAGAAGCGGCACGTGCAGGAGAAGCAGGAAAGGGATTCGGAGTTGTGGCGGCAGAGATAAAGAAGCTGGCGGAGGATTCAAATGATTCGGCGGAACAGATAAACGATATTGCCGCAGAGATAAGCGAATTATCAGGTGATTGCGTAGGACAGGCTGAACATGTAAGGGAACTAATCACAGAAGAAGGTAATCTCCTTGAGTCTACACTTGAGAAGTTCAGAACGTTAGCAGAGAACATAAAGCTGTCAGTCAATGAAATATCTTCGGTGTCAGACATAACGAAGCAGCTTGAGGACATCAAAGATACGATCATGAAGGAAGTAACAGACCTTGCGGCAATATCTGAAGAGACCTCAGCGACGAATGAGGAAGTAGCGGCATCGATTGAGACAGTAGCGGCCAATGTGAAGAATGTATCAGAAGACACAGACACGATGAATGAATTAGCAGAGGATCTCAAGGATGCAGTATCATATTTCAAGTGATGAATTGACAATGAAGAAGAAAAATGTAAAATCATTTCATCAAAATCATTCAATGGAGGGATTGACAAAAATGAAGCTAAATCAGTATAATGTGGCTCGTGGCTCGTGGCTCGTGGCTCGTACATGCTGTCTTCACACAAAATTCCAATGTAGACCATAAAGAGAATAGTTATTCGTTTCATATAGATAAAAGACGTTCGGATAATTTTATGTCCGGGCGTTTTTTTGTGCCTGAGTTCAGCGGAGGTCTTCTTTGAATGAAAGAAAAATTCCTGAAGGCTAAGCAGTTAATTCAAGATGGCAATTATAAAGAATTACTGCGAAAGACTGTGAAATGTTTTGTGGGTAAATTCTATAACATTTACGTACGAGAACTACTCTTTAAGAAAATGCAGAAAGATTCTCGCTTCAGAGTTGGCGATAGTTGGCTACAGTATCTTGATGGTAATTTATTAAAGGGAGGCATAATCAATAGGCCTGTGTGGAAATATGAAGTTGATAAGCTCAAAATCGGAGACATAAAATATTTTTATTGCGGGGAATTGGTTCCATTATCTTCAACTCTTGTATATGATTATCTTGTTACGGGGAATGAGGAAAGCTATAAAATGCATGCTAGAGTAAGATTTAAAAACGCATTGCATCTTACAGGTGAAGTTCTTAGTAGTAGAGTGAATGAAGATCTTGCTAGGTTCAAAAATACTGTGAATATAATCACAAATAAGGGATATGATATTCGCAGTGGAGCTATTATAGTAAATCAAGATAATACTCTACTTGATGGGGTGCATAGGCTTTGCATTCTCTTGAATTTGTTTGGCCCAGAACATGAAATATCTGTATTGCGTATATATTACATTAATCTATGAATATGAATGCATGATGAACGTTAATTTACAGATTTGACAATGAAATCCAAAGGCGAGTATAATAATTCGTCAACTTTTCATATCACATTATGCTTTATGTGGAGACGTGGCCGAGTGGTCGAAGGCGGTTGACTCGAAATCAACTGAGCAGCTTGCTGTTCCTAGAGTTCAAATCTCTACGTCTCCGCC
>CAJOLN010000174.1 GCA_905235395.1 uncultured Synergistales bacterium | reverse complement strand
TCTTGAGGAGATTGTGATGGCAATTCATACACGCAAGGATTTCTATGATGCGGACACGAACATTAATACACGTGAGATATATCGTTCAAGTCGTCTTCTCAGCAACATAATAGGAGTTCCGATTTCACCAACGAAGCCCATTGTAGGAGCGAACGCGTTTGCACATGAGGCAGGAATTCATCAGCACGGAATGATAACGAACGCACAGACATATGAAATCATGAATCCAGATGAAATAGGCGTACCTCACAGGGCACTTGTACTCGGCAAGCATTCCGTGAGAGACTTGAATCAATGGGCTATGAGATTTCAGATGCAGACCTTGAAGAGATATTCACGAGATTCAAGAAACTTGCTGACGAGAAGAAGACAATCACGAGTTCAGACCTCGAAGCATTAACCCTTCACCGCTCGAAGATAACACGTCCCGAAGAGAGTACAGCGTCAACATGCAGACTAATCAGTCATTCGATAACATCAGGCAGTGATATTCCGAAGATATCATATGTGAAACTCAGCAAGGACAGCACCATTCTTGAAGGTGTTGAATACGGAGCAGGGCCACTTGATGCGGCATTCAAGGCAGTGAACAAGATGTTAGGTGTTGATGCAAGACTTGAAGATTTCAGTGTACGAGCAGTTACTGAAGGTGAAGATTCAATCGGTGAAGCAGTTGTGAAGATTTCGAGTGCGTCAACAGGAGAGATGTACACGGGGTCGGGAATATCAACGGACATAGTAGAAGCGTCATTGCAGGCATACATCAGCGGCATCAACAAGATGTTTGAAGCTGGAGAATAGACTAACGAGGGAGGCAGTAACGAAATGGGAATGACGATGACACAGAAGATACTTGCGAAACATGCAGGTATGTCTGAAGTTCACGCGGGTCAATTGATTCAGGCAAAACTAGATTTAGTTCTTGGGAATGACATCACGACCCCTGTAGCAATTAATGAATTTGAAGCGGCAGGTTTTGACAGCATATTTGATTCGGGAAAAGTAGTTCTCGTAATGGATCACTTTGTACCGAACAAAGATATTAAATCAGCAACTCAATGCAAGCAGTGCAGAATGTTTGCGAAGAAATTCGGAATTGAACATTATTATGATGTCGGCACAATGGGAATTGAACACGCACTTTTGCCTGAACAGGGATTAGTTGCACCAGGAGAGGCAATAATCGGAGCGGATTCGCACACATGCACATACGGAGCAGTGAACGCATTCTCGACAGGAGTCGGTTCAACGGACATGGGAGCGGCAATGTCAGCAGGCTATACGTGGTTCAAAGTACCTGCGGCAATTCGTGTGAACGTAACAGGAAAGAAGAGAAGGTTTGTATCAGGCAAGGACGTAATACTAACTCTCATAGGGCGAATTGGTGTTGACGGAGCATTATACAAATCACTTGAATTCTCTGGTGAGGGTCTGAAAGAATTATCGATTGCAGACAGATTGACAATCTCGAACATGGCCATTGAGGCGGGCGGTAAGAACGGAATATTCCCTGTTGATGACATTACACGAGAATTCCTGAACGGTCGTGTAAAACGAGAATGGACAGCATACTATCCTGATGAAGATGCAGAATATGAATCAGTAATTGAGATGAATCTTGATGATATTGACTGCACAGTTTCATATCCGCACCTGCCGGAGAATGCGAGACCTGCACGTGAAGGCCATGACATTAAGATTGACCAGATAGTAATCGGCTCATGCACGAACGGAAAGATTGAGGACATGAAAGCGGCAGCAGAGATTCTCAAAGGGAAACATTTAGCAGAAGGTGTGAGAGGAATCATAATACCTGCGACTATGAACATCTACCGTGAATGCATGAAGCTCGGATACACTGATATATTCATTGATGCAGGCTGTGTAGTATCAACACCGACATGCGGGCCATGCTTGGGCGGTTATATGGGGATATTGGCGGAAGGTGAACGCTGTGTATCAACAACGAACCGAAACTTTGTCGGTCGAATGGGGCATATAAAGAGTGAAGTATATCTTGCGTCTCCAGCAGTAGCGGCGGCATCAGGGATAACAGGACACATAACACATCCTGAGGAGGTAATGTAGATTATGGCAATTGCACACAAATACGGCGACCATGTAGACACTGACGTAATAATTCCAGCGCGTTATCTTGCGAGTCAGGACGAGAAAGAATTAGCATCTCATTGCATGGAGGACATCGACAAGGAATTTCATGCGAAGGTTCATGACGGAGATATTATCGTTGCGGGATTGAATTTCGGATGCGGATCATCGAGGGAACATGCGCCTGTTGCAATCAAGGCATCAGGAATATCATGTGTAATCGCTAAGAGTTTTGCGAGGATATTCTATCGTAATGCAATCAACATCGGTCTTGCAATTCTCGAATGTCCTGAAGCAGCCGAAGACATTTCAGACGGAGATGAAGTGACTGTGAATTTCGACACAGGAATTATCACCAACAAGACGAAGAACAAAACATATCATGCAGAACCGTTCCCAGAGTTCATAAAGAAGATGATAGATGACGGCGGATTAATGGCATCATTGAAGAAGGCCAGACGTTAGGGCACAA
>CAJOLN010000173.1 GCA_905235395.1 uncultured Synergistales bacterium | reverse complement strand
GGCGGTATGCTTCCGTTCATATTCTGCTCACTCTCAATTGATGCAGTCAGCAGGGCGGCAGGTTCAATGATTGAGGAAGTACGCAGACAGTTCCATAATATTCCCGGCATAATGGAAGGCACAGGCAAACCTGACTATGAGAAGTGCGTATCAATATCAACACATGCGGCATTAACTCAAATGATTATTCCCGGTGTTATGGCGATACTTGCTCCTGTTCTTGTTGGATTCCTTCTTGGAAAAGAGGCACTTGGAGGTCTTCTCGGCGGTTCAATCGTTACGGGCGTAATGATGGCTCTGTTTATGGCGAATTCGGGCGGAGCGTGGGACAATGCGAAGAAGTATATTGAAGAGGGACACTTCAACGGCAAAGGTAGTGAGAATCATAAAGCTACAGTTGTGGGTGATACAGTCGGAGATCCATTCAAGGATACAGCAGGCCCTGCGCTGAACATTCTCATAAAGTTAATGACGGTTGTAGCACTCGTTATTGCTCCTCTTCTTTAAGATTTAATTTTTGCGGGAGGGGTTGAAGTTACAGAATAAGACTTTTCTCCCGCATTCATATTTCAGAGATTTACGATAATGTCATGGAATTTCTTCGCAGACTCATCCCATGAAAACCGCTTGATATTCTCATAACCTTTCGCAATCAATTCCTTTCGTAACTCCGAATCAGTCAGAACACGTTCAATCTCTTTCGACATTCCCGAAGCATCAAGAGGATCAACGAGAATTGCAGCATCACCAGCAACTTCCGGCATTGATGTTACGTTTGAACATATCACCGGCACTCCCGAAACCATAGCCTCAAGTATGGGAATTCCGAATCCCTCATAGAGAGACGGCCATACGAATAGAGAAGCAGACTGAAAGATTCCAGGCTTGTCAGCTTCAGGGACTCTGTTTAAGAATTTCACATCTTCATAAACTCCGCACTCCTTCACACAATCATACGTAACACTCTGAGGGTTTGTTATTACCAGCTTGTACTCGCGGCGCATATCTTCAGGAAGCTCTGCATACGCACGGATTAATGTATTAGCATTCTTGTGGGGTATGCATGAACCGAAATAAAGTATGTATCTTTCCGGCAGGCTGTATCTTTCACGTATATGCTCCATGTTCCGGCAGGGCTGACTGTAAGCAGGATCGAAGCTGTTATATATAACCTCTATTCTGCCGTCGTCCTTAAGATTGAAGTAGTCCAGAATATCGCGCTTTGAGAACTCGGAGACCGTTACTATCTTGTCTGCAATTCTCAGAATATCTCTCGCATTCCGTTTCACTATGTACCTGCGCATGAAGTTTTCAAGTCTTCCTGTGTTTCTGAGTTTCATGTTCAGGATTCTAAGAGGCATAATGTCGTGAAGGAGAGCAATAATTTTACCGTTGAGCTTTATGTTCGGTATCTTGTTCTCGTAGAATATGAACACGTCCTCAGGTTTTGAGGGTATCAGTGAATTCAGAGTCCGTCTCATGAGAGGTGCAAAGAGATTAATGAACGGGAGGTGCAGAAGATGAAAGAGAGTGAACGATGAAAATTTTATATTCCTTACCTGGAATGTGAATTCTGATTCTTCTGGATGTGATGAAAAACGTATTGCCTCAACATTAAGGTCATCATAAGCTGCGAGTTTGGACGTTATTTGCGTCTCATAGGCTGCGAACCCTGTTCCGTAAGCTGTCCGCTGAACATTTGAATAAACATGAATTCGATGTTTATTTTTCGTGAATTCTTCTGTCATTGTCAAAATCCTTTCTGTAGATTTTTTAGCATAGTGTATAATCTCAAATCAAAAAATGGAAATGAACAGCATATATTTTATCAAGCAGAATAATTATAATCAGTCAGAAATTGATGAGGCAGTCAGAAAATCATTTGCATACTTCGGAGGCATTCATAGATTCATTAGTCGAGGCGATAAAGTTCTCCTGAAAGTTAATCTCGTATCCGGCCATGACATTTCACGAAGAGTTACTACAGACCCTTCAATTGTTCGTTCGGTTGCACGTCAGGTTCTCGATGCAGGAGCAGTACCATTCATCGCCGATAGTCCAGGCATAGATAACTTTCACAGGGCAGCAGAGAAGGCAGGGTTTGTTAGTGTTGCAGAAGAACTCGGAATTGAATGCAGAGAACTCACTGACCCTGTAGACCTTCCAGTTAAAGACGATGCAGAGTATAAGAAGATCCGAGTCAGCAAGTATGTGCTTGAGGCCAACAAGATAATCAACCTTCCGAAACTCAAAACGCATGGCCAGATGTATCTCACTATGGGAGTGAAAAATCTTTTTGGCTGCATTCCCGGAAGATTAAAAG
>CAJOLN010000172.1 GCA_905235395.1 uncultured Synergistales bacterium | reverse complement strand
AGGTACATCTGCAATCAAGGCTTTGTGTTCAGCATTGAAGGCAGGAAAGACAGTATCACTTGCGAATAAAGAAAGTATTGTTGCGGCAGGCAAATGGGTAATGCCTCTCGTGAAAAATGAATCACAATTGCGCCCTGTAGATAGTGAGCATAATGCGATATGGCAATGTCTGCACGGCGAAGATAAAACGTTCGTTAGGAAAATATATCTCACAGCTTCAGGAGGGCCGTTCAGAAACTTCACGTATGATGAACTTAAACGTGTTACTCCTGAAATGGCGTTGAAACATCCAGTGTGGAACATGGGAGCAAAGATTACGATTGACAGTGCTACACTCATGAACAAGGGAATAGAATTAATCGAAGCAATGTATCTCTTCGGATTGGATTCATCACAGGTTGACGCATTAATATCACCTGGATCATTTGTTCACGGGCTTGTTGAGTTTGAAGACGGGAGCGTTAAGATGTTAGCGGCTGAACCTGATATGAAACTTCCAGCGGCATCATGTTTGTTCTGGCCTGAAAGATTTTTCCCGTGCGAAAGTTTCAAGAGACCTGCATATGATGTTCATGATGTGAGATTTGAATTGCCCAACACGAATCGATTCCCTTCATTGAGAATTGCTCGTGAAGTTATGCGCATGAAGGGTGCATATCCTGCTGTGCTTGTTGGTGCAGATGAGGCTGCTGTTGATTCATTCCTGAAGGGTAAGATTGCGTTCACGGATATTCCTTCGGTTATTGAGGATACACTGAACGCGTATAAGGGCGATGAGCTTCATGGGATTGATGATGCGATTGAATGCATTGATGAATCGAGACGAGAAGCAAAGAGAATCTCAGAACGATTCATGAGATAAAAGAATCCCTCTCAGCGTTAAATGTGTTGGGAGGAATTTTGATTCGTCATTCTATTTTGCTATCATTCGATTCAATCTCTCTGCCTCTGTTACATATTCCTTCATTCCTGATGCTTTTGCACGCCTCAACAGCAAATCAATTTTGCTCTTCGCATTCAGCACTGAAGGATGAGTTCTTCCTGCCTTCTTGTTAATCAGCTTTACACTTTCTCCGGCCATGTCTGCGAGAAGACTCATTAACTGTGCATTCACATCTTTATTGCTGTCCATTCCGATTGAAAGTATCTGAGGCACAAAACCTAACGTTGATGATGTAAACCAGCTTGCATTGAATCCTTTGCTGCTCGTGTAACCTTTCATTGAAGGCGAATTAATCTTGTTTGTCAGATATGCGATTACGAGATTTCTTGAAGGGTCAATCATTACGAGTGTTCCTGTCCAGCCCTGATGACCAATTGCATATGAAGGTGACTGCGTGCCGAAATACCATACTCTTTGGTCTTCTGCTTCACGATACCAGCCTATTCCCCAGTTCGCAGATGTATCATTCTGTGGTGATGTGAAAGTGTCAATTACGTTTCGCGAAAAGAATTTGTGAGTTCCATAGCCGCCGTTCAACATCACTGATGCGAGTTTGGCTATGTCTTCTGCATTCGAGAATAAGCCTGCATGACCAGATATGCCGCCCATTGAGTGAAATGCTTTCTCATCATGAACTTCACCCTGAAGCGTATACTTCCGAATTCCGCTGAACGTTATTTGTCCTCCGCGTGTGTTCCCGTTCAACTCTGTTGCCGCTATATCATCTCGCGTAAATCTATTCTTCAATGGATTATACGTTATGTGCGTCAGGTTCATGGGCCTCCAGAAATTTTCACGCATATATTCATCAAGACGCTGGCCTGTTACCTTCTCAATGACAAAGCATAAGAGCATGTAATCGACATCAGAATACACAATCCTAGTTCTTGGCCTGTACATTAACGGTGTCCTGCATATCGCATCAAGTGTCTTCGTTCTCGTCAATTCACTTCCGTCATTCCCTGTATACAATGGGTTCGACGCTTTATCATCATGCTTCAGTGCTGAGAGATCATAATTCTTATCGTGGTAATGCACAACTGGAGGGAAACCTGCTTTATGACATAAGACATCACGAACTGTAATTGATGATTTCCATTCTCGCATAGTAGCTGGATTAATCTTGCCGAGATGTTTATAGCTGATATTGAGTATTCCCTTTGCGAATTCATCCCCAAGAATATCAACAACTCTCGTATCAATGTCTAGCTTTTCATCCGTAACCAGTTTCTGAATTGCGTAGTTCACTCCAAACATCTTACTCACTGACGCTAAATCATAGAGAGTATTAGTGTGCATTTCTGCCTTTGGTTATGCGTGTACCGTCCTGATTGTAGCTGTTCACTTTCCCCCACGCATTTGAATACACTAATCTTCCGTTTCGGATTATGGCGAGCTGTGCACTAGTGAAACCATTAGATATGTCCGCATTGATGATGTCTGAAATTAATGAAAACGTTTCGGGTCTTATGCCTGAATCTTTGAGAGTGCCTTCGAGGATAACGGGATAAGGAATGAATAAGCTAACTGCATCTTTCTGGTTGTATGGTTCAATGTTCGAGACCTGAATCGTATTGATGCCGTCAATTGAACACTCTGAAATATCAACTGCGTATGTTCCTCCAGCTTTCATTGATGATGTGTTGATTTGAGTTCCGTTGATGAACATATTGAAGCGTTGAGTCTTGTCTGAAACTTTCAGATAGACTTTGCCTTGACCATGCCAGAAATTGAAACTTATCATGCTGTTCAATGCGAGAGTATCATCAACTTTTCCGCGCCAGTCCGGGAAGTTTACGGTCTTCTGCCAGTCTGCTAATGGGAGTGAATTAATCTGCGTGATAGTTCTCTGAGCTGAGAATGAAGGTGTGCATAATGCGAGGAGGATTAGAAGAATTATTGCTGAACGTCTTAATGATGACATGAAAATATCATTGCTCCTGTAATTTTATTTTTTGAGCCTGATTTTATCACGAATCATTTTTCAGCTTTTGCCGCACGAAAGAAATTGCTTTTGATACTGGAAGGAAAAAACTTGTCCTCTCCTGATTAACTGCGGGAGAGGATTTTTATGCACTTTCGTATTACTCTGAACGGAAGGAAGAATAAGCGAGCAAACATCATCTTCAATGTAAGGCCAATAATATATTTTCTGCTTTTCTTGTCCGTATCATAATTCAAAATCGCACCAAGTACATTATTATCATATTTCTCACAGCTTGCAAAATATCCTGCATAAGAATCATTGTGAAGTTCCTTCCTGTGAGTATAAACGAATCTGAAAGGATAATACATCCTGTTACACGTGCTGAATAACATTTTGCCTGAACAAAGAAAATCTTGAAGGGCTATCATTTCATGTATCATCAGTTCAAGTTTATCCGTCGCATGCATAATGCTGTTGTCTCTCTGCCTGTATGCAAACGTTATCGTGTCTGTGAATTTCATTTTGCCGTAACATGCCGCCGGAAAGAGAATCCCATTGTCATCGCAGTCTCTCTGTAAAAGGTTGTGTTCATTGATTGCAAAACTGGTGAACACACAGCAACAAAAACTGACCCATGCACCTAATCCCCAAAATAACCAGCCTGGATAGTGATAAGCATACGGTGCCTTATGTATCTTTTCATGGCCGTCAGAGTACACCATTTTGAAGCCTCCGCCGTAACAGGAATAATCATTATGTGCTTCAAGGAATTTCACAGCTTCAGAAAATTTATTGTCATCACAGAAGTAATCATCACTCTCAAGGAATGCAATGTACTTGCCTCTTGCCTGACGTATTCCATTTCTGAGAACGTTTGATACTCTGAAGATTGGTATTATCTTTTTCTTGTCTTTGGGGCGATCCATCACGAAATATTTTATTTTGCTAGGATATTTTTCGGAGTATTCTTTGATGAGTTCAATGCTTCCATCGTCAGAGCCGTCATCACCTATTATGATTTCAAAGTCCTGAAAAGTTTGCGATAAGATGCTTTCAATTGCCTGCGGTAAGTATTCTATTTCATTATACGATGTTACAACTACAGACAATAATGGTGCTGGTCGTTGGTCGTTGGTCGTTGGTCGTTGGTCGATTATAGCGACTTTATCGTTCATCTGTCAACTACTCCTCCTTGTTATTTTTTGTAAAATTATATCACCCCTTCAGCAAAATCTTCGCATGTTCCCTTGCCTCTGACATGTCTGGTGAACCTGATAACATTCTCGCAATTTCTTTCACGCGTTCTTCTCCGTCTATCTCCTTCATGAATGATTCACCTTCACATCTCTGTATCAGTATGTGCGAATCTCCTAACGCCGCAATAGATGCCTCATGCGTAAC
>CAJOLN010000171.1 GCA_905235395.1 uncultured Synergistales bacterium | reverse complement strand
GTATGATTTGTTCAAATGGGGTGATAGTTCTGGAAATCGAATCGGAGAAGCAAAAGTGTTATTCCCCAGAATAGACGTAAATGAATGGCAGAAAGCATATGATGAAAAACGAAAGGAGAAATTGAAATTGCCTGAAGTCGAAAGCAAATCAGAAATTACGATTGATGAATTCGCAAAGGTTGAGATGAGAGTTGCACGCATAACCAATATACCACGCTCAAAGAAACTCTACAAGCTCGAACTCGATTTAGGTTATGAGAAACGCACTGTATGTTCAGGAATCAAAGCGTTCTTCACTCCCGAAGATTTGAACGGAAGACTCGTGATTGTCGTAACGAACTTGAAGCCCGTGAAGTTATGCGGAGTCGAAAGCAACGGAATGGTATTAGCCGCAAGTGTAAAGCATGACGGAAAAGCAGAAGTGTTGACGCTCTTACGACCTGCTGATGAAAATATCCCGCTTGGAAGTCTGGTGAGTTAATTCATGGAAGATTTTTACCAAATCAGCAAAAAGGAGATGGAATTCTTAACTGCTGAAATAGACCGCTGGAAGCAAGAAAATATAATCTCAGAGGAACAATCAGAAGATATTCTTGCACTCTATGAACTCAAAAAGAGCAGCCTTCGTATGGTTCTCTTCACCGCAGGTTGTGTACTGTTAGGTCTCGGTGCAATCAGCTTCATTGCTGCACAATGGCACGTCATACCCAAATTACTGCGCGTATGTATCATCGTTAGCTTTTACATTCTGAGTATCGCGGCATATCTTTTCACTGGGAGGTCTGAGACTAAAACAGGAAAATCATTTTTGCTTCTTGCAGGAGCGATTCTAGGTTCGGGAATATATCTCATAACCAGAATGTATAACTATAAACTCGAATGGTCAACGATACTCGGCGCATGGGGATTATGCATAATGATTGCGGCACTGTTCACGCGTGATACGTGGCAAGTATATTTTTCGCAGACAATAGTGTTAATGTACCTCATTGTGATAAATGCAGTTGATATTTTTGCTCTCGATTTCCTGAACACTGCGAGACTTTCATTAACTGAATTCTTCTCACCCATAAACGCTTTTGCTCTCATTGCTTCACTCTGGGTACTCTGGAAAATTCTTAATGACCGTTTAGCCTTCAACATCAATCTTGCTTTGACGATTTTGCTTCTTGCATCACGAATGAGCTTATGCTTTGGCGGAACATGGACGCTAATTATACTTGCGCTTACGGGAGCAGTAATGTCATTCATATCGCGCTGGATTGATACGGAACATGCTGGTCTGCTTATGCTCGGTGTGTTTGGATTGCTTCTTACATGGCCGGAATTTTGGAGAGGAGATTTATTTACTCAGCCTGTAATGGGCATTGAAGGTTCATCATTCTGGCCTGTGATTAATGCATTAGTTGTCGCTGTCTTAATGCTCATTAATATATATCGCGGTCATGGTGCAATCGGTGTAGTGTTCTGTGCTTTGCTTGCATCAAGATACTTCTTCGATCATCTGTTTGGGTATATGCCTAAAGCGTGGGGCTTCACACTGACGGGAATAATTTTTCTCGGAGCAAGTATGTTCTTCGGTAAGATACGAAAATTCTTCAGCAAGGAATGAGTTTTAAGGGGCTTGTTACGTCCTGTAGATGATAACCTGCCCCTTGCTGTTTCTCTTTAAATCTTTAACTTGTGTTTCTGTACTCTCAATACTTCCCTGATAATATAATTTGTATTTGCTCCATGAGAAATTTGGCGTTGATGCTATGAATATCTTTCTGCTGAATTCATTTTCCCATTCGCTTAGTACATGCGAGATGTAACTTGCGGCATAAGGTGCACATTGAATCATGAATGCCTCAGAATTATTATTGCCGATTAATTTACGAATGAAGCGTTTGATGTTCATTGCGATGTTCTCTTCACGTTCAACGAATCCATTATCAACGCATACAGGACAGTTTCGTGTTAATATGCTCCGTAAGTCTGGACGTTCTCTTCTGCGTGTGAGTTCAACGAGGCCAAGATGAGTTATTCCGAAGATATGTGCCTTCTGTCTGTCATGCGATAATATTCTCTCGAAGTGTGTAATGAGTTTCTGTTTGTCTTCCTCAAACAACATGTCAATGAAATCAACTATCACTATTCCTCCGATTGAACGCAATCGTAACTGTCTTGCTATTTCATCAGCAGCCTCAAGGTTAGTCGCAAGTACAGTGTGCCTCATGTCAGGAGCACTAGTGAACTTGCCTGTGTTCACATCAATCACTGTTAATGCTTCTGTCTGATCAATTACGAGATATGCTCCGCTTCGCAGCCACACTTTGCGGTCTAATGCCTTCACGATTTCCTGTTCGATTCCGAAATATTCAAATACAGGTGTAGTTCCCGAATACAGTTTTACATCTGGCTTCTCAGTGAAAAATCTCTCTGCAAAATTTTCAGTGCGTTCAAATTCTTCTGGTTCATCAATGATAATCTCATCTATCCTGCCGATAATTTCATCTCGTAACACTTTGCCTAATGTACCTGTATCACGGTATAACATACATGGAGCAGGAGTAACATCAGCCTTATGCTTAATATCATTCCAGAGTTCAAGAAGTGAATTCATATCTGAACGCAGTAATTCTTCAG
>CAJOLN010000170.1 GCA_905235395.1 uncultured Synergistales bacterium | reverse complement strand
GCCCCAGTCCTTCTGGACCTTGAACATGTTGGTGCTGATGCCGCCATAGTCGAGCGACTGTTCGCCTTCCACCTGGTCGCCGGGCTGCATATATTCCACCCATTATATCAGCCACTGATTTAGACGAGACTACTTTTTCGGCAGTCTGCCAGGCCTTCAGGAAATCCTGACGCTGTATTTCAAGTTTCATGATTTTTATTCCTTCCAATATTTTTATATCAAAGCCTACATTATATAACACATACTTTCATCGTGTTTCAGTTGCATAATTTTCTGCCTGACGTTTTAACATCGCAATGAATTCATCTGCATTATCCTTTGTGACTTTAACTCCGAAACCCTGCGCGTAAAGTTCAGGGTATATTTCATCACTGCATATCACGTTCAGAATCATATCTCCGACTTCTGCTTTGTAGTGGCTGGTCTCACGGTAATTATCGTTGCTGAGTGTTATGTCATTAAGGCTGCTGAAGTTATAGAATTCTGTTATTGATGCGAGACCTTCAAGGAATTCAAGATATTTTAATTCTCTGACTGAGGCCATGTATGTTATGTTATGCATAGGGTTCGTGAAGATAACAAGCTCAATTCCATTTTCATGGCATATATTTACTGTCTCTCTTATATCATTAAGAGTACTTCTAAGGTTTTTGTCACTGAATCTTTTTCCGTATGTCGGTTTGATATTCTTAGCATTCCAATCTAATTTTGATTCAGCTCTGTATTTGCCCCACCAGCCATATTTATGGAATATATCATTATCATTATCATTTTTTGAATCTTTTTGCAGAAATATATTCAATGACTGTCTTGCCATTGCAGGGTCAAAGAACAGTGTGAACAAGTAAATCTTATCATCTGCAAGATATTCATACGGACATCTCATAGGCTGCTTTACATGCTCACTTATTTCGTCAGTGTAAGAATAACTGTCAACACCAACATAGATTTTTGCAGGACAAATTTTATTCTTCAGGAACGTTTTTATATTCGCAAGATGTTCCGAAGGAAGTCCTGCTGAATATGTCATGTTATATGTTCTAAGTTCAGGTATTTTTTCATTATGAATTGCACCTACTCTTGATGAGCCAAAAAGGAAAGCATTGAATCTGTCAGGATGATTCAAAATATACTTCATCTTGATGTAATTACTATTGAAGCCAACTCCGTTAGACCTTATATTATTATCATGAAACACATTGAACGGATCAGCGATAAAAGGAAATATGACCTGAAGAAGCAGTGCGTAAACGGCAAAAACTGAAACTTTCATCAAAAATTTTTTCATAGTTATCATCTCCTGTCTCAAAACTGGAAGTAAACGAACTGTGTATCATCTGCAGCTCTGAACATAATAAGAATTGTGAGAATTCCGAAATAAAACGCATATCTGAGGAGAAAATATCTTTGAGACGTTATCATGTGAATCACATCGTGCCTTAGTGAAAGATAATCACGTAATGCCAGAACAATAATACTAATACCTATTACTATGCGTACTTCTTTGGACGGCCCTCCGACATGAAACATCTCTATCCCATTCAGAATGAAATATGATTTTACGTTTGTTATGCCCTCAAAGAGATGACCGAAGAAATATAACGCATCGGAGATAGTATTTGCCCTGAAGAATACCCACGTGAACACGCAGAACAGAAACGTAATGCATACTCTCATCAGCCATTTGAATCCATGAACATCATCACGTCTCACACATAAATTCTCGATTATCTGTGCAAATCCGTGAAGCATTCCCCACACAACGAACGTCCAGTTTGCTCCGTGCCATAAACCCGACACAATGAACGTAATCATTAGATTCATGTTATGCCTGAACTTGCTAACACGATTTCCCCCAAGCGGAATGTAAACGTAATCTCTGAACCATGTGCTCAATGAGATATGCCACCTCGACCAGAATTCATGAATACTCGCCGAGAAATATGGACTTTTGAAATTATGCATTAGTTCAATTCCGAAAAGTTTCGCGCAGCCTTGTGCAATGTCAGAATAACCGGAGAAGTCGCAGTAGATTTGAAGCGTGAAGAAGAACGCAGCTATTATGAGAGCAAAGCCCTTGTGAGTATATATATCATTGAACACTTTATCGGAATAAATTGCGAGAATATCAGCAATACATAACTTCTTGAAGAATCCCCATGTCATTAGCTTTAATCCGTAAACTGCCTGCTCATAATTGAATTCATGATGTGCTTTTATCTGAGGCAGAAGATTATTCGTTCGTTCGATTGGGCCTGCAACTAACTGCGGAAAGAATGATATGAACGCCGCATAAATCCCGAAATGTTTTTCTGCTTTCGTTGTTCCGCGATAAACATCAATCACATATCCCAAAGTCTGAAATGTATAGAATGAAATTCCAACGGGCAATAAGAGTTTCAATGTCATTGGGTGAAGATGAATCGCAAATAGATTCATGAAATCA
>CAJOLN010000169.1 GCA_905235395.1 uncultured Synergistales bacterium | reverse complement strand
CTGAACAGGAAGCAAAAGATTCACCTGTTAAGACAGCAGGACGTGTAATGACAATCAGACGGCAGGGTAAAGCAACATTCGCAGACCTTGCAGATGAAACATCAAGAATGCAATTGTACTTTCAATTGAATTCCGTTGGCGAAAAGGAATATGATTTCCTCAAAAAATGGGTTGATACTGGAGACTGGATTGGCATAGTCGGTTATCCATGCAGAACAAGACGCGGTGAGCTTACGATTCTTGTTACAGAATATAAGTTACTCAGCAAGGCAATTCGTCCCCTTCCCGAAAAATGGCATGGCCTCACTGACACTGAAATTCGATACAGAAAACGTTATATGGATCTCATTGCGAACCCAGAAGTGCGTGATGTATTCAGAAAACGTTCAAAGATAATCTCATCATTCAGAGAGACTCTTGAATCTCATGGCACACTTGAGGTTGAAACACCGATTCTTTCTGTGCTTGCAGGAGGAGCAAACGCAAGACCATTCAAGACATTCCATAATGCATTGAGCGTTGATATGTATCTGAGAATCGCAGTTGAACTTTACCTGAAGCGTCTCGTTGTCGGAATGATGGGAAGAGTTTACGAGATTGGCCGCAACTTCCGCAATGAAGGCATAGACACAATGCATAACCCTGAATTCACGATGATGGAAGTGTACTGGCCTTATGCGAATTACGTTGACATGATGAACCTTGCAGAGGAACTCATTCGGAATGCCGCAAAAGCGATAGGCACACTTGAAATCGAATGGAACGGAATCAAACTTGACCTCTCAAAACCATTCAGGAAAATCACAATGCGTGAAGCAGTGAAGGAATATGCAGGTGTTGACTTCGACACAATCAAATCCGATAAAGAAGCAAGAGAAATTGCAAAAGCTAAAGGTTTAGGCGGAGAGATGACCGGCCATGAAAGCAAATTTGCAGTTCTGAATCTTCTGTTTGAGGCTTTCGGTGAAGATAAACTTGTTGAACCTACATTCCTTCTTGGCCACCCAACGGAAATATCACCATTATCGAAACGCGACCCTGAGAACCCGGATTACACGCACAGATTTGAACTCTTCATGTTCGGGAAGGAAGTAGCAAATGCATTCAGTGAATTGAATGACCCGTTAGACCAGAGAGAACGCTTTGAAGACCAGGCACGCAAAAAGGCAGAAGGCGATGATGAAGCGCATGTATTCGATGAGGATTTCATCAACGCAATTGAAGCAGGCTTGCCTCCAACAGGCGGAATGGGAATCGGAATGGACAGAATCGTGATGTTCCTGACTGGAGCACGTTCAATCAGGGATGTGATTCTGTTCCCTGCGATGAAGCCAAAGAGTTAAAGCATGAACATATTTGAATCCCGCATGAATGAACTCTACGCACTGATAGAACATCATGCGGGACTGTATTACGATAAGGACAGCCCTGAAATCAGTGATGCAGAATATGATTCACTTGTACGTGAACTAAATGAACTTGAACGCGATTACCCTCAATATGCACGCAAAGATTTTCTCACTCATAAGGTCGGAGGTTCAGTTAATGAGTTATTCGCAAAGGTGAATCATGATGTGCCTATGCTGTCTCTCGATAACGTGTTTGATTCAGATGAACTCGCAAAATTTTTTGGTCGCATAAATTCAACAGGGCCTTTCGTCTGTGAGATGAAAATTGACGGCCTTGCAGTCTCACTCGTCTATGAAAATGGAATATTCGTTCAGGGTTCAACGCGAGGTAACGGCCATGTAGGTGAAGATGTTACAGAAAATTTAATGCTTGTTGATTCAGTTCCGAAAAAATTAATCAATGCCCCTTCAGGAAGAATCGAAGTACGCGGTGAAGTGTTAATGACACTTGAAAGGTTCAACGCAATCAACCAGAACAGCACAAAACAATTTGCAAATCCCAGAAACGCAGCAGCAGGAACATTAAGACAGTCAGCGAAGAATAATCACGTGATAGCAGAACGAGGACTTGATGTGTTTCTCTATTATCTCGTTGACGCTCAGACACATGGTGTAAACACTCAGAATGATGCGTTAGTCTGGATGTATGAACATGGCCTGCCTGTGCAAAGTGCATATCGTGTATGCGAATCACTTGATGATGTGAACGAATTCATCTCTCAATGGCAGAACGAAAGATACAAGCTCGGATACATAACTGACGGTGTAGTGATAAAGCTCAATGATTTAACGAGGTGGGCAGATATAGGTTCAACATCACACGCACCACGCTGGGCAGTTGCATACAAGTATCCTCCAGAGGAAGCAAGAACGCGTTTACTAGATATAAAGATTTCGGTAGGCAGGACGGGAGTATTAACACCTGTAGCAATTCTTGAACCTGTGAGGCTCGGAGGAACTCAGGTACAGCGTGCGGGACTTCACAACGCAGACGAAATTGAACGCAAAGATATTCGTGTCGGTGATTTCGTGAGAGTGAGAAAGGCCGCAGAAATTATCCCTGAGATTGTTGATGTAGATGTTGATTCGAGAAC
>CAJOLN010000168.1 GCA_905235395.1 uncultured Synergistales bacterium | reverse complement strand
ACCGGGAACGTTCTTATCACAGTTCGGAATCATAACGAGACCGTCAAACTGATGTGCCATTACCATAGCCTCAGTTGAATCTGCAATCAAATCACGCGAGACTAAAGAGTATTTCATTCCGACATGACCCATTGCTATACCGTCACAGACAGCTATAGCAGGAAATACTATCGGTGTTCCTCCTGCGGCATATATTCCCTCTTTGACGGCCTGAGTGATTTTGTCCAAGTGCATATGACCGGGCACGACTTCGCTGAATGAATTCACGACTCCGATTATTGGACGTGAAATTTCTTCCTTCGTGAAGCCCAGAGCGTATAACAGGCTGAGATTAGGTGATCTGTCTATGCCGGATTTTATGTTCTCACTTCGATACTTCATCGAGGCTTGAACCGTCCTTCCATAACATTTGTTCGCGTAACTGCTTTCCAATTACTTCCATAGGATGACGTGCAAGCATATCACGTTTTGAATTGAAGAATGTCCTTCCGTTTTTGTTCTCAGCAATCCATCTGCCTGCGAATGTTCCGTCCTGAATGTCTGCAAGAACTTTTCGCATATTGGCTTTGATCTCTTCATGAGGAAGTACGCGAGGCCCTGAAACGTATTCGCCGAACTCTGCTGTGTCAGAGATTGAGTAGTTCATTGCGGCAACTCCTCCTCTGTTCACGAGGTCAATTATGAGTTTCATCTCGTGAATGCATTCAAAGTATGCGTTGACAGGGTCATAACCTGCCTCACATAACACTTCAAATCCGCACTGCATGAGGTCAACAACTCCTCCGCAAAGAACGGTCTGCTCACCGAATAAATCTGTTTCTGTTTCCTGCTGCATTGTCGTTTCGAGAATTCCTGCTCTTGCTCCGCCGATGCCTGCGATGTATGCGAGGGCTGTATCAAGACACTTCCCTGATGCGTCCTGCTCAACTGCAACGAGGCACGGTACACCTTTACCTGCAACGTACTGACTTCTGACTGTATGACCTGGCCCTTTTGGTGCGGCCATGAAGACATCAACGCCTTTTGGTGCAACTATCTGCTTGTATCTGATGTTGAAGCCGTGAGCGAATGCTATTGTCTTTCCTTCAGTGAGATAAGGAAGCATTTCGGACTTGTACATGTCTGCCTGCTTTTCATCATTGATGAGTATCATGATGATGTCTGCTGCTTTCGTTGCCTCGCTTACAGTCATTACAGTGAAGCCGTCTTTCTCTGCAACTGGCCATGATTTGCCGCCTTTATACAATCCGACTATCACATCACAGCCTGAATCGCGTAAATTCATTGCGTGTGCATGTCCCTGTGAACCATAACCTATGATTGCGATTTTACGTCCTGAGAGTTTGTTGATGTCGCAGTCCTTCTCATAATAAACTTTTGCCATGAAAAATTTTTCTCCTTTTGAAGTTTGAAAATTTTAGGATGAGTTGATTTTAGCAGAAAAAATTTACAATGATATAATCTCAATCACCCATTAAAATATCTAATTCACAGAACGAATTGAGGATCAATAATCATGAAAGTCTACGATCGTTTGGACAGACAATATGAAAAATTTGCAGATGAATACAGGCATGCGGCATTACGTGTTCTTGATTCAGGCTGGTATGTTCTTGGCCATGAGGTTGAAGAGTTCGAGAAGGAATTTGCGGATTATATCGGCTATTCTTATTGTGTAGGATTGAACAGCGGACTCGATGCACTGATTCTCGCAGTCAAAGCTCTTGGCATTGGTGCAGGTGATGAGGTTATTGTCCCTGCCAACACGTACATAGCAACTGTTCTAGGCATAACTGCAAACGGAGCTGTACCTGTGTTCTGTGAACCTGATGAATTCTACAACATTGATGCCTCACGAATCGAAGCACTCATCACGAATCGTACAAAGGCAATCATGGTTGTACATCTTTACGGTCAGGCAGCGAACATGTCAGCGATAAGAGAGATTGCAGACCGTCATAACCTGTATCTCATTGAAGACTGTGCGCAATCACATTCAGCAAAATTTGACGGAATAAATTCAGGAACATGGGGTGATGTAGGTTGCTTCAGTTTTTACCCGACAAAGAATCTCGGTGCATTCGGTGATGCAGGAGCAGTGCTTATGAGAAATGAAAAACTCGCGGAAAAGTTCAGGGCACTTCGGAATTACGGAAGCAAAATCAAATATCACAATGACTATTGCGGAGTTAATTCACGTCTTGATGAAATGCAAGCGGCTTTACTTCGTGTGAAACTTTCTCACCTCGATGAACTTATAGCTGAAAGAATCACTCTCAAGGACAAATATTTATCCGGCATAACAAATCCCAGAATCATACTTCCGAAGGTGCGCGAGAAAGCCGGACATGTATGGCACCTCTTCGTTATTCGATGTGAAAGACGCAATGAACTTCATGATTATCTTGAAGCACATGAAATTCACACGCAGATTCATTATCCAATTCCGCCTCACATGCAGAAATGTTATGCTTATCTTGGCCATCACAAAGGAGATTTCCCGATTGCAGAGAGATTCGCAGATGAAGTGTTAAGTCTTC
>CAJOLN010000167.1 GCA_905235395.1 uncultured Synergistales bacterium | reverse complement strand
GTAGAGATACTCAGACAGATTCATGATAGCAAAAATGAAAATGCAGAAGCTGTTTCTTAATTCATAAAAAAAAAATTAACCCCTCTCATTTTCGGGAGGGGCTTTTGATTTTCTGTCGATTATTGAATCTCGCTGACCGTTATTGATGAGATTGCATTGTTCCTGTCCAGTTGAACAGCTACTCCTGTCTTGCCATTTTCATTGTAATTCATCACGCGGTTATTCACGCTCGAAGGATAACCCATGATTTGCAGCAACGCAGTCTGACTCATTCCTACTTTCAATCCGTTCTGAAGTTCACGGCTTGAATTCGTGAGACGTATTCGTGTTATGTCTTCGCCTCTGAGCGTTGCAGTCAGACCTGACCATTCCGCTGATGAACTCGTCTTCCTCGATGGATTACCAAATGCCTGAACAAGCTGTGTCAAACTGTTCCCGAATGATTTCAACAGTCCGTTTGAATATCCCGAAGGCAGTCCTGACCCTACAGGCTGAACATATTTCCCGTAAACCCAGCCTTCATTACCGCCCGTTCTTATGCTGTACCATATGCCCGAATACTTCCCATTCTGGACATTGAATGAGCCGGTAATATCAATTTTGCTTCCCACATTGAGCCTTGTTACTCGTGATGAGTTTGTCGAGTGATCTGCACGGACATTCACATTACTGCCTATTATTGTTCCTGATTTAGGTTCTCGTTCAGGCACAAAATTCGGAAGTTCATTCGCTGTTACTGCAACTTCAACAGGTTCTGCAATCCCTGTATCTACTTTCGTGCTCACATTCACTTGCGTCTCCTGCTCTGATGTCCCGCTGTTCACTGAGACAATTTCTGTCCTCGCTATCGGCGGCAAATCTCCGGGCGGAAGTTTTCTGAGGCCAAGAAGGAAATACAATGCTCCTCCTACAGCCGAAATCAGCAGGAACATACTCACTACCTTTCTGCCTGCTGAACGTTTGCGTTTCTTCGCGCGTTTTGCAAATTTCGACTGCCCGAAATCCCTGTATGAATCTGCTGCCTCTGTGCCGGTCTCTCTGAGTTTGTTTCTTCTTGCAGCAAGATTCATTCTTTGCCTCTCTACAAAATCCTCTTCATCCCTTACAGGTTTCATTACCCTGTAGTTCTGCGGTATCGTCTGTGCTGTACTCATTTCTTCCTTCCCTTCCTCTGCTGTATCTTGTGTGATGTCTTGCGTTATGTCTGGATTTATTCCGCCATACGGGCTTATATTTTCGTTCCCTTCTTCAAATTCTTCAATGCCGCTTTCAATATCACTATCTGAAATCTCCTGAATATTCACAGGGGTTGCTAAATGTTCGCTTAGGGTTCTTACGTTCATGTTCTCTTCTGCTGGCGTTACAGGCATAAATGGTTCAGTTGTATTATCTCCTATAACAGAAAGTTTTGCTCCGCAGTTTGGACATATCCTCGCTTCGCTGGGAACGTTCGCTAAACATTCAGGACATATCTTAGAACTTCTTCGGCGCACTTTCACTGGCTCACTGTTCAATTGAAGTCCTATATCTGAATCTTCATGTTCTGGCTTCACATTCATTCTTCTGAACGGAGAATGTCTTTCACCTGGAGGAACAGAAATTTGTTCAGGAGGTTCATCTTCATAATAGAAATCTTTTGAATCGCTGTCTGTATTCTCTCCTTCTTCATCGTAAACGTAATCATATTCACTCTGCTGTTTTGGCCTGAGAAAAAAACAAAACATTCCCGCAAAGAAATATAATCCTCCGTAGAGCCATGTATCTCGTGTTGCTGCACATAAAACCACCGCAATGAACAGGAACAACGCTCCCCATTTTGACTGGTTGAACGCTATTATGCCTCCAATTAACGCAAATATAGCTGATACTACAGGAAGACTTGCCAGCATCGTTGACGGTATACCCGGAAGAGCTGCCCCTGTTACGGATAGTGAGCCGAAAAGCATAAATACACCGTGAATTATTGATGTAATTGACGCGCCTAAAGTAAGCGCAAGAATTATCCAGCTCATTTATTTTTCCTTCACTCCTTTTGTCTTTTTTATCTACTGCCCTATTATACATACTAATTATTCACTTGATGCTCTCCTTATTCTGTCCTGAAGTCCTGCTCCTGTTCCTGAATCATCTTCAGGCCATTCAACAATTATGCATGAAAACTCTTCACGCTCAAATCTCCTGAAGCCCGCGAATAATCCCCGCGTGTAATTTTTCACATCATCAAATATGATTCTCTCTGCGCAATTACATTCTGGTTCATGAATTCCCATATAGCCTGTTGAATTTGCTTCACACTCTGGAAATTTTTCGTCATGTCTCCATACTTTAACAGGAATTGACGGTGCATAATGCCTGTATCTTGTACCCGGAGATTTCTTTTTGCTGTTGTCATCTGGATTCTCAATATGCATATCTGTCACTGCTTCAATTGATTCTATTGATATTCCTCCCGGACGCAAAAGCAAAATTCTTTCTGGATTTGTTACATCAATCACTGTCGATTCGATTCCTATGTCCGTACTTCCTCCGTCAAGTATCATGTCTATTCTTCCGTTCATGTCATGATACACGCTCTCAAAATCCGTAGGGCTTGG
>CAJOLN010000166.1 GCA_905235395.1 uncultured Synergistales bacterium | reverse complement strand
GGATTCGGCACAATGGGATTCGGACTTGGTGCAGCAATAGGAGTTCAGGTTGGCTGCCCTGAAAAGACTGTACTGCATGTTACAGGAGACGGTTCATTCCGAATGAACTGCAATGAACTTGCGACCGAAGAATACTACAAGCTACCAATAATAACGCTAATCTTCAACAATTCGACATTGGGAATGGTCAGACAGTGGCAGCATCTCATCTACAATGAGAGATATTCGCAGACGACATTAGACAGAGGGCCGGACTTTGCGAAACTTGCGGAGGCATACGGAGTTCACGGAAGGAGCGTTCATGATGTGAATGCATTGCGTGATGTTCTGACTGAAGCAGTGAATTCGCGTTCAGACGGACTCGGCTGGGTTATCGACTGCAAGATAGACATTGATGAAATGGTTCGTCCAATGGTCGGCGGCGGAAGTTATATAGCGAACTTCATGCTTGATTAGTTCAGGAGGTGAAAGAAGAATGCAGGCAAAAGAATCACACAAGAACTTGAAACGCTATACAATCGTTACTGCAATGGACAATGAAGCAGGAGTGCTCTCACAATTAGCGCATTTGTTCTCACGCAAGGGCTATAACATTGAGACGATTGCGGCGGGCTGGACAGTTGACCAGAATGTAACGAGGTTCACGATAGAAATATATTCAGATGAGGAACGCATAAAGCTACTGTGCAGTCAGTTGAGGAAACTTGTCCCAATTCATTATGTTGAAATATTGGAGCCGTCAAAATCGATTCGCAGGGAGTTAATGCTTGTACGAGTTCATGCGGCGGACAGGGCATCACGAAACGAGATTATCCAGATTGGGAATATCTTCAGGGGTTCAGTTATTGATATTACGCCTGACAGTATCACTCTCTCAGTTACGGGAGATGATCAGAAGACGCAGGCATTTGAGGAATTGCTGAAGGAGTTTGGGATAATAGAACTAGCGAGGACAGGAATCGTTGCGATAGAACGCGGCGAGATGTAATAAATAAGACCCCTCTCGTTAATGGGAGGGGCATTTTCCGAATTTCTTTCTTGCTCTCAGCAAGTCATTTTCATCATCAATCTCGCACCACATATCTTCTGGAACTTTCACGATTCTTATGTCGCACTCATGGTAATATATCAGGCTTCCTAAAACTTTTTCGTAATAGATATTATCTCCCATGTGCGTAACGTACCATTTGATTAACGGAGCGTATTTGTTCATGATGAAATCCCGTTTGAATCTGTACATGTTCACTGTCTTATAGCAATTGCTGTAGTCAAAGCCTGCTTTCTGATATTTCCCTAAGATTAATTCTTCTGCAATCTCATCTTCTGCTCGTATCACTGTTCCGTTCATCGTCAAAGGGTTATACGGGCTCACGAGAATTGAGCAGTCTGAATCATCAGCGTCAAGAAGGGAATGCAGGAGTCCAGTGCGGTAGAATATATCGCATTCAAGCATCAATGAATCATCATCAAAGAAATCCAATGCCTTATAGAGCGAGTATATGTTGTTAGTATCAAGGTATCGTTCATTCTCATAATATATTATCTCTGCATTGTTGAACTTTACACCTATTGCAGATCGTATGTAGTCTGCCATGTGTCCAACGACTATGCCTATTTGATTTATGCCAAGTTCTGTTAGATTGTTCAATGCGTTTACGAGTAACGGAGTACCATTAACTTCAACCATTGATTTTGGTACATTGTAAGTTATGGGGCGCAAACGTTTTCCATAACCTGCCGCTAATATCAATGCCTTCATGAATCACTGCCTCCTAATCATTTGTAGTAAGCAGTGAAGTTGTGTTTTTGTACACGCTTTTCAACAGGAGGAAGCTGCATGTAATCGCCGTAGAATGCGCGAAGCCATTTGTCATAGCCTGCAGGAGCTTTATACTTTTTGCCTTCGAATTCGACATCAATGAATGAATCAAAGACATCCTTGCTGCAGTATGCAAAATCCCAAGCAGAAAAATTACCCACACGTTTTGTGTCCTCAGAAACATAACGTTTAGAATTCTTAATCAGTTTCTTCACGAAGTAATATCTTGGAAACAATCTGAGCATAAACCTTGCCGCATGACCTAACATTCTTCTGAATATGTTTCCATTTACAGGATTGAAAATTCTCTTTCTGCGCAGACTATTCAGTTTGTGCAGAAAATTACGCCTTCTGAACATTTTTCGTAGAGCTTTATCATCATCTGGAGCATTATCATAAAAGAATACATCAACCTGTCCTGCGCCAGCTCTGTTAAGAACTTTACCGAAAGCTAACGGCCATTCAGATTTATTCTCGAAACAGCAGAATTCATATCGTGGATCATAGCCGTTGAACTCATTCATGAACCTGTCATAATCAGGACGAAGCATACCGATATCAACATCATCGTCCCAAGGGATAAAGCCTTTGTGCCGAATTGCTCCTAAAAGAGTTCCGCAGTCAATCCAGTAATTGATTTTTCGTTCATCACAGAATTTCGCAATCACATCAAGAATCTCAACATCAATCTTCTTGATCTCTTCAAGTGTCATCTCTATCATCTTGCTGACCCCTGAAGACCTACGAACGCAAATTTATGTGTGGAAATGTGAAAAGATTTGTTGATTAATGAGCAAACATTACCGATACCCGATACCCGATACCCGATACCCGATACCCGATACCCGAT
>CAJOLN010000165.1 GCA_905235395.1 uncultured Synergistales bacterium | reverse complement strand
CAGAATTGTAGAGTGCTGACAAAATGAATATCACTGCGACAATTATTATGCCTATGAGAATATCATCACCAAGAAAGAACACCGAAAACATTATTCCCGATATAACGGAATACAGTATGAGAAGAATTATTGCTGTCGAAAGTTCAGCCTTCCATAGTCTTTTGCGAATCATAAATGCACTGATTCCACCTGCGGCAATAGTAATCAGCCACACAGTAAGCGCAGAACCTCCGAAAATATCTGCAAGAATATCCAGGCCATGAAAAGCAGTGAAGTAAGCGGTGAAGTATACGATGAGAAGTGATAGGGACATTGAGATACAGAAATTGATTTTTATGTTGTTCATGACTGAAAGAAAACGACCCCGCTTTGTTTACGAGGCCGCTAATAGTTTTAATTGCATTTACATCATGCTTCTGTATAACGCTTTTATCTCTTCAACATTTGTATCTCTTGGGTTGCCTGGACAACATGCATCAGCAAATGCACTCTAGGAACTGTATATCTTCTTCTTTCAGTATGCCTTTGAGGTCAGCAGGTATCCCTACGTCCTGTGATAATTTCTTCACTGCCGCAATCGTTGCCTTCGCAGCAGCATCATCACTCATCGAATCAATTCCCTCAACGCCCATTGCTTTGCCAACTGCGCGATAACGTTTGCCCGCAGCAGGTTCATTGTATTCGAGTCCATAAGGCAGAATGATTGCGCATGCTACTCCGTGAGGCGTGTCATAGAGTGCTGAAAGTCCGTGTGCCATGCTGTGAACGATTCCAAGTCCGACATTCGAGAATCCCATTCCTGCAATGTACTGACCGAGTGCCATTCCGTTACGCCCAGAATCTTTTCCTGCAACTGCATCACGCAAACTCAGACTGATTAGACGAATTGCTTCAAGGTGGAACATGTCAGAGATTTCACATGCACCCTTCGTAATGTATCCTTCTATTGCATGTGTCAAAGCGTCCATACCTGTTGAGGCTGTTAATCCTTTTGGCATTGAACTCATCATGTCCGGGTCAACAACTGCAACATCAGGAATGTCATTCGTATCAACGCACACAAACTTACGCTTCTTCTCGACATCTGTTATGACGTAATTTATCGTAACTTCTGCTGCTGTGCCTGCCGTTGTTGGAACTGCAATAGTGAAGACCGCATGATTTTTCGTCGGTGCAACTCCTTCAAGTGAACGTACATCTGCGAACTCAGGGTTATTGATAATGATTCCAACTGCCTTCGCGGTATCCATTGCTGAACCTCCGCCGATTGCCACGATTGAATCTGCATTTGATTTCTTGAATGCCGCTACTCCGTCCTGAACGTTTTTGATTGTCGGGTTGGGCTTAACATCGCTGAAAATTTCATATGCGATTCCGGCTTTCTCAAGGAGAGATGTAACCTTCTGTGCAACTCCGAATTTAAGCAGGCTATTATCTGTGCAGACAAAAACCTTCTTCTTTCCTCTACGTTTGAGTTCAGGGGCTATGTTCTTTATTGCTCCCTTTCCGTGATATGAAATGTTGTTGAGTACAATACGACTTGCCATGATAATAATTCCTCCTTTGTGATTTTATTCTAAATATCCTTCGCGTGCTTTCACACCAAATTTTCTTTCAAGCAAATGCATTTGTTCATCAGTGATTGTGTTCATTAACGGCAAATGCGCAATCTTCATGTATATCTCTGCTGCCTTCTCCGCAGTCTCAATCAATCCAAATGCTTCATCTAAATCAACACCTGCACCATAGAGGCCATGCTGTGCCCACACAACTAATCTCGCTGTCTTCATCTTCTCTGCTGTAGCCTCGCCTATCTCATTCGTTCCGCAGAGCATCCAGGGCAGAACGTTTACGCCGTCGGGAAATACTATAATGCATTCTGTGCACATCTGCCAGAGGGTGCGAGTGAATTCACGTTCATCGAGTGAATGTACGTATGTCATGGCCAATAGGTTAGTAGGATGACAATGCATTATGACTCTGTTCGCAGGGTTGATAGTAATTCTAACTGCATGACTCATCATGTGTGCAGGGAACTCTGACGTAAATTTTCCTCCGTCTGTTAAGCCCCATAATAATTGTGCATTCGTTCCTTCATCTGTGAGTTTCACTAGGCCAAGATTAACATTTGGTTCATACTGTACGTTCTTGAAGTACTTTCCTGTTCCCGTTACGAGAAAATATTTTCCATTCAGAGACGGTGCACTGAATCCCGTCGGAATATTCCTGAGTACCCTTCTGACATCTGTGTATTCAGACACAACAGATTCATCAAGCATAAGAGATATGTTGCCTCCGTTCCTCTCGTCCCAGCCATGTGCGTACATGTTCGTACACGTTCTAATCATCTCAATCATGAAAGGAGCTGTTAATATATCTTTCATGCATAACGCCTCCTGCTTAAAGCTGTTCGTTGAGATATAATATTACATGAAAACGTAAGGGAGTGAAAGAATAAAAATGCTTGGGGATTACACATGGGACGTAATAGATAAAGAATCAGAATGTCTAGCACAGAGATTCAAAGCCGTGACTAAGAACATAGCGAACGCAAATACACCTGGTTACGCACGTCATAATGTCTCGTTTGAAGACCAAATGCGCGAGGTAATGGAACAGGGCAGTCATCTTCACATGACAGTTACGGATAGTGCACACATACCCTCACACCCATTGAAGATAAAAGATGTACATGCGGCAGATTTCAAAATAATGGATGAGCAGTACAGATTAGACTTGAACAACGTAGACCCTGAGAGGGAAATGGCAGTGTTAGCGGAGACACGAATGATGTATACGGGATTCATGAGGATAGCAGCGAGTAAACTTGCGACATTGAGAAGCGTAATAGCCGGAAGATAAAAGGAGTGAATCATCATGAAAATTTTTGACAGCATGGAGATAGCTGGAAGTTCATTAACTGCACATCGTCTATGGATGGATACAATCTCATCAAACCTTGCAAACATCAATACGACCAGAACCAAAGCAGGAGGGCCGTATAAGCGCAGAGTTCCAGTATTCGCGGAGATGTTGGACAGCACAATAGGAGGCTACAATGACATTGGAGGTGTACGTGTAATCGGAATCACTGAGGACAACGGAGCACCTAGAATGACATATCAGCCGGATCACCCGGACGCAAATGCAGAAGGTTATGTTGCGTACCCAAACGTGAATCTAGTGCGTGAGATGACAGATATGCT
>CAJOLN010000164.1 GCA_905235395.1 uncultured Synergistales bacterium | reverse complement strand
TGCAGCTCAGTTCTTCCAGTGCCGTACAGCCTGTTACTATAATCTGCTCCAGTTCATTATTGCGGCACCATAGTCCAGTGAGAGCAGTACGTCCGTTGAGATCAAGTGTGCCGGTAAGCTGATTATATTCGCAGTTAATAGCCTCCAGAGCCATACAGCCAGTGAGATTCAGACCTGTTAGCTTATTGACCCTGCATCCTACATAAGCTAGCTTTGTCCTTCCGCTGAGGTCAAGCGTGCCGGTAAGCTGATTCTCGTCACAGTTAAGAAATTCCAAATTCATGCAGCCCGTGATGTTGAGAGATTCGAGTTTATTGTTCCAACAGTCAATGTGAGTCAAATTCGTGTTACTGCTGAGGTCAAGAGTGCCTGTCAGGTTATTATCATTGCAAATCAAACCAACAACCCCTCTGAAAAACTCAATGCCCTTCAGCGATGAAATCCCTCGACCTTGCACATCAATCCATCCAGGAAAATCGAGGTCTTCATCAGTCAATATCCCGTCATTGTCAGAATCCACAATTTCCCGAATACATTCCCTGAAGATATCATCTGGGAAGTTTATTGCATTTATCTCAACATCCGCACATGCACATGATGCCATAAGGAACAGCACCATAAATGCCAATATGATTCTTTTCATGATAAAAATTTCCTCCTCAATTATGTAATGAAAAATTTTCTCTCAAGGCAGCACATGATTCACTGCCGATTCCTTTGCGCAGTCTTCATATTCATTTTTAAGGAGGACGTTCTTTTCTTGAGGTGATTCGGTGAACTATATATGATAATCTTTGAAGTGCTTCATGAAAGCCTGACTTCAGGCAATAGGTTGCCTTTGCCTTGCCTTGCCTTGCCTTGCCTTGCCTTGCCTTGCCTTGCCTTGCCTTGTAAATTGTCTAGTATAGCACTTTTTTCCATTTTGTGATCAGGGCCTTCAATGAAAAATTTTTTTAAATGATAGCAACTGAAATTCTTACTGTCAATTATAATTAGCAGACTAATCTTTTCTTCAGTCAGGAGGAATTCACATAGACAGCTCAGAAATAATCACTAATCTGAAAATTCTTGGCCTCGATGTTGGTGCTGAACCAGATGATATTCATTCGGCATTCAGAAAATTAGCACGAGAATTTCACCCTGATGTTACAGGTTCAAAAAGTGATTTCAGATTCAAGCAGATAACAGGGGCATACAGTGCGTTGAAGAATATCACGCAGGAAGAATTAGAATCACTGGCAGGAGAACATAACATCAGCATAATAGAATACAAAGCAGAAAAAGCACGCAAAGAAGAAGCTGAAAAGTTATCACAGAAAATAGACGGCATACTTGAACATTATGAACATGAATTCAGGAATTATTATGCAAATCCTTCAGGAGGAGACAAACCTGACATCAGTGCAATAGTCTTCAGGCTGAAGTCAGAGAATCCCAAAGTGATAAATGCAGCACTCAGGCATTCAGGGCATTTAGTGAAGCGTGTTGAATTCAGAAGAGCAGTTACGGATATTCTAAGAAGACCGCAAATTGATGAATCAACTGCGAATATCATAGGCTCACTTTCATTTGATGACGTGACCAGAAAGTTAATTGCTCTCGATTCTGCTGACAATGCCGCTAACCTTCCCGCAGGTTTAATTATCAGTCTCACAGGTTCAGACACGGATTCGATTGAGAGTTTTCTCATGCATGCAAAGCCCGAAGATGCCGCAATGATTCTGCGACGCTGGCCTTCAGGAAATACAATGAGCATGACAGTGTTACGTTTCCTTCTTGCTATGGACGATGCAAGAGTTCTTGTGCCGTTACTCGGAGCAATGAAAGATCATTTTCCCAAAGCAGCATTGCAGAACAAAAAGAGACTTGCTGAACTTGAAAGCCATTCGACAGCGGCAGTTCGTGCATGGGCAAAAAAGTTATCGCATTTATAGTATGATTCACACAAAGGAGGTCATGATTCACATGAAGAAAATTTTTTTGACTTTTGCATTTGTGTTTATGCTTTCGTTCTGGGCTTATGCTGACAGTGAACCAGCTCATATAGTGTTCGGCAATGTGATAAATATCACGGGAGGCAATGATTCAGTTTATGTTCAGACGAAAGACTATTTACCTGCGGACAGGACAACGGCATCATCAGTTACGATTCTTGAATCAGTATGGTCAACCAGACCTGTAATGTATGGCAGTCTTCCCTCAGAACGCAACTCACTCATGAATTCCGGTGAGCCTGTAGATATTATCGCACGCGGTGAGAAACTCTCAATTTTGAATTGGGGCGGTGAAGGCGTATATTCAGTGAGAATTTTGGACAGCAATGGGAATCCTGTTATGAAAGATACACTTCGTACACGTCAGAATACTCCTGTTGAGATTTCACTTACTCCTGAATACAGATATTATTATCTTGAGTTCGCACAGACAACAATGAATTACGATTATGATTTCACTCCAGAAGGTGAACCTGAATTCTGCTATGTCCTCCTCAGAATGAAAGGCACGAAAGAAGAACCTGCTAAACCAGAGAAGAGAGACTCAAACGCTGCGTCAGATGTCATTGATGATATATATCGTCAGCTAAGGAACAGGAGAAGAAATGACAGTGTGATTCATATGGACGATGAGCCAGAAAAATCACGAGAACCTGATAGAGCAATAAGACAGTGGGATATAAACGCAGAACCAGAACAGCAGATAGAATCAGAGGACGAAAATA
>CAJOLN010000163.1 GCA_905235395.1 uncultured Synergistales bacterium | reverse complement strand
AGCATATTTAGACAGGACAAAGGATTTTCCGTACAAGATTGACCACAATGATTTATGCTTCAAGCTGTTCACTGAGCATGGATTTGAGTGGGGCGGAGACTGGAAGAGTGTAAAAGACTATCAGCACTTTGAACTTCCTGACAGAATGACGGCCATACTTTACCCCGATAACAAATAGGAGGAGGAAATATCGTAATGGAAACACGTGTAGCGGTGATGAGTATCATAGTAGAGGATACGAATTCAATCGAGACGCTCAACGGAATACTTCACGAGTACAGAGACTACATCATCGGCAGAATGGGATTGCCCTACAAACCGAAGCACATCAACATAATCAGCATAGCACTAGATGCACCTCAGGATGTGATTAGGAAATCTTGAAGGCGTGAACGTAAAAACGGCGTTCTCAAAGTAGGAAACATGAATCAAATTCTCCCCTTAGTGAAGAAACTCTCAGATACACATTCGCTTGAACTCTCAGAATATGAAGAGCTTATTCTGAATCGCAATAGTGAATCTGAAAGACAGTTACGAAATCTCGCAGTGAGTGTGAGGCATGAGATATACGGCTATGATGTTTACGTTCGCGGCTTAATTGAACTCTCGAACATCTGCCGTAATGATTGCCTGTACTGCGGAATTCGCAGGAGCAACACTAACTGTGATAGATACAGACTGACCCCTGAAGAGATTATTGCGTGTTCAGATGAAGGATATGAATTAGGGTTCAGGACGTTTGTACTTCAAGGAGGGGAGGATTCATTCTTCAATGATGATGTGTTAGGCGGAATTGTCAGAGAGATTAAAGCGAGACATTCTGATTGTGCAGTTACGTTGTCGATGGGCGAGAGGAGCTATGAAAGCTACAAGTACCTTCGAGAATGCGGAGCTGACAGATATTTACTCAGGCATGAGACAGCAAACCGTGAACACTACATGAAGTTACACCCTCAATCAATGTCATACGATAACCGCATGAAGTGCCTGCATGAACTTCGAGAACTGGGCTATCAGGTTGGGTGCGGATTCATGGTTGGGTCGCCGTATCAGACAGTGAAGACGCTTGCAGAGGATTTGAAGTTCATTGAGGAATTCAAGCCGGAGATGTGCGGAATAGGGCCATTCATACCGCATAAGGATACGCCGTTTCATGATTATCCTTCGGGAACTCTTGAGCTTACCTGTTATCTTCTTTCAATCATTCGTCTCATTCATCCGCCTGTGCTGCTTCCTTCAACTACTGCACTCGGAACAATTGATCCTCTTGGGCGAGAGAAGGGCATAATGTCAGGGGCTAATGTTGTGATGCCAAACTTGTCACCTGTGAGGGTACGGAAGAAGTACGAGCTTTATGACAACAAGATATGTACGGGAGAAGAGTCTGCGCAATGCCGTGAATGTCTGAGCAGACGAATGAAATCAATCGGCTATGAGGTTGTAGTTGCAAGGGGAGATATTATCAGGTAAAAAGAAACGGGGTTGTTACGCCCCGCAGTTATCTCTCATTAATCAACCTTCCACCCAAAAAACAATGTCTGAAAGTGCTTTGACGACCTGCCCGACAAATTCTTCGTACTTGCCTTTATCATACAAGTCATAATAGGCTTGATTGTAACTTCCGAAGTCAGGTTCATTATGTCCTTTGTTTTTACCGAAGTCGGGAACATGAAGAAGGCCAAGCCAATTTTCATTCACAGTCATAATATTATCAAGTATTCCCTTCTTAATAAGTCTGCTCATTATTTCCCTCAACGCTACTTTACCTTTAAGCGATATGTATTTATAGCCTTTCTCTGTTTTCTGTGAGACACTAAAACCTACAATACATGTCCCCTCATAACTTATCTCAAAGCGTGCAACTAAAGCATATGATACTGATTCTAATGTGATTTCACTGATTTTGAAGCCCAACGAAGGGTACATTTCAGCATCAGCATTGAAATCAAGATTTTCATATTTGCTTCCGAACTCGTTTTTGATTTCTGCAAACAGATTCCTCACGAGTTCTTTTTTCATCTGCTGCACACAATTGCTTATAGCAAAGGCCGCTTTCACCTTTTCAATGCTGTCAATCAGTTCTCTTAATTCCACCTGTAAACCCTCCTGATTTTGTCCCGTCATTTTTCTCACCGCCGCAAGATACTGTTTAATTACCTCGCTTACGTTGATGCGAGTATCACCCGTAGCTTTAATCACGTTATCAAGCCACAGTGTAATTTCCTCTTTCCATGAAACTGAATGTACGAGTTCTTTCCTGCACTCTTTAAGTTTCTTTGTGCTTTCAGGTTCATTGCCCCAGAGCGTAAGAAAAAATAATCCCCATTCACGCTTATCCTTCAGATTACGATTCTTTTTCTCACCGATAAAAAAGTAATCATAGCATTGATTTTCACCTTCACCGGCATTAATTTTGATTTCAATGGGAATATAGCGGTATGGAGTTTCAATCACTATATCAATACGTTTCTCTCTGCCGTCTAAAGTGTATTCTTCCTTCTGACATGTTACTTGTGTATTCATGAGTTCATCGTCATCTGTGCTGAAGCCCAACACATCCTCAAAAAAGCGTTTGAGATACACCGTACCCATGCTGTGCTTTCCATCGGGTTTCAAAAGTTCATGCAGGAATAGAGACATCCTAACTTCGAGACGACTTATATCTGTAATCTCGAAGACGTTGAAATCATATGCATTCTCACGAGATTTCCTTTCATATTCTGCATTAATATCTTTTGCCCTATCAAGTAAGTATCTCTGCACATCAAGGTCTCTGTTATGATTCTCAATGACCGCTTCAATGAGTTCTCTTGCATCTTCAACTATCTGTTCTTCTGTCATAAAGTCCTCCTCAAATGAAAATTTTTAAACACGTGGATAATCAGTAGTTTATATAATATAAAAAAAAAAAATCATCTTGCAACGCACAATTAAAGCGTAAGTGTTATCGTTCACATTTTCTTCATGGCATTGTGTTTCACTATGCTATAATTCGTTTTCAATTAAAGGTACAGACAAATCAAATACGGAGGCGATTTTACTTCATGCTTAAATTTTTCACTCGCATAAGACTTCTTTTATGGGTTCTCGCTGTCATCGGTTTAGGTTTCCTC
>CAJOLN010000162.1 GCA_905235395.1 uncultured Synergistales bacterium | reverse complement strand
GACACGAAAACTTCTTGAGACGCTTTACGGAGGATTTTTCAGGCCAGTAGGTTGGGATGAAGATTTACTTGCACCATTCAAAAAGTAGAATAAGATTCATATTTGCCCCTGAGCATTAACAGCTTAGGGGTTTATTTTTTGCTATAATCACGCTTAATCAAGATAAAGGAGTTATGAGAAATGCTTAGGAAAATTTTACTTCTTATCACATTAACAGCAGCTCTTGAAATCGAATGGTGGCCATTGAACGCAGAACGTTCACGCTATGGAATTTATTCAGGAGATCCTTTTGTCCGTGAAGTTGTCCTCACGTTTGATGACGGGCCTCGTGAAACAGGAACGCAGGAAATTATTGCGGCACTTGAACCATATAATGTAAAGGCAACCTTCTTTGTTGTCGGAAAATTCGCAGACAGATTCTCAAACGTAACATTGATGCTTCATAATGCAGGCCATGAAATCGCGAATCACACATACACTCACCCAAGACTATATATGTTGTGGGTTGAAAAAATAATGCGTGAGGCAGAAAGATGTGATGAAGTTCTTGAAGCTCTGAATATCCCTAAGACACGCTTTTTGCGTCCTCCTGGCGGCGGGTTCAACATGAAGATATTCAATGCAATGCGGAGAATGAATTTGCGTCTTGGCCTATGGAGTCTGAATACAGCAGATTATACCGGCAGACCAAAAGAAGAAATTGTGCGATTGGTTCTGAGCAGTATAAGGCCAGGTACGATTATACTAATGCACTCTGGAATGCCCAATACAATAGAGGCATTGCCTGAAATAATCGAAGGACTTCAAGCACGAGGCTATACTTTCGTGAGGCTGAATGACTTATGGAACAGGGGACGAACGTAAAGTGAAGGATTTATTTTTTCGGCTTCATGTCCGATAATGTGTATTAAATCCAGTTAAATCGAATATAAGGGATGATATTGGAATGATCATCAATAATAACTTAACCGCATTGTCAACACTGAATATAACAAAAGCGACTGACGCAATGATGCAGAAATCGATTCAGCCGTTAGCAACAGGACTTCGCATAAACTCTTCGGGAGATGATGCTTCAGGCTTGGCGATAAGTGAGAGAATGCGTTCTCAGATTCGCGGTTATGATATGGCAGTGAGAAATGTGCAGGACGGAATGAGTTTGCTTCAGACAGCAGAAGGTTCATTAGAAGATGCAAACGATATGCTTCATCGTATGCGTGAGCTTTCAGTTCAGGCTTCAAATTCAACGCTGACATTACAGGACAGGCGGCACATGCAGGAAGAGATAAATGAAATCAGGAATCAGATTCAGCACATAGCGGAGTACACGAACTTCAACGGAAGGAAATTGCTGGACGGGACTTCTGGAGCATTCTGGTCAACGAGTGATGAGAATCTAAAGATACGCACGAACGGAAAAACTGCGGGTTATGAGAAGGCGAATCATATAGAGAAATCAGAGAGTGATTACAGGACTGAAATAAAAGCAGAGCCTGGAGCTGCACAGGTTCAGAAGAGCAGTATCATGAACACAGCCGAAGATAAGAGAAAAGAAGCGATACTGAGCACAGCATACACAGAGATTAATCTTGCGGAGATAGAAGAGTCATCATCAAATGAAAAATGGAGTTATGAAGACGGAACGCTGACCATAAATAAAAATGGAGTATACCGTATAACAGGTACAGATAATCTCAATGGGAACAGCATAAAAGTTTCAGAAGGAGTAGAGGCGTATGTTGTTGCAGGGAATGTGAACCTCAGCACATCGAACGGAATCAGCATATATTTTGCAAATGATTCAGATAATGAGACAGTCAGACTTGCCTCTGAATACACTCCCAACACTTTACGTGAGATATCACAGTTCTACACATCGGAAGGAACGTTTATAGTATCAGAGCCTCAGGAGCTAACGATAACGCAGGGTGCGGCCAAGACAGCAAGCATTATGCTTTACGGAGAAGATTCGCTTTATGATGTTGCAGATAAACTCAATGATGCAATAGCCAATGAACTTGGACAGGGAAAGTACACGGACAATGCCGGGAAATTTTCTGAGCTTACAGATGTTTACGTTAAGGACGGAAAAGAATATGCTGCTCTTGTGATTCGCAGTGCAATACCTGGCAAAGACGGCGAGCTTACGTTCTCAGGGAGTGAGGAACTGATTACGGCATTGGGATTGAATACGGTTCAGGAATTTTCAGAAGGTGAATACAGAATCTCAATTTATGATTCTAATTCAGAAGATGTGCTTGTGTCTGACACAGCGATAACGGGGAACATCATTAAGGGAACATTGAGAGCAGATATTGATGTAGAATTTGATTCGATGTCAGGAATTATGGCACTCTGGAATGAAAATACAGATAACTATGTGATGTCATCAGAAGGAACTTACACTGGAGATGTTCATTTGAGGAACAGCAGAATAATTTTTCAGGCTGGAACGAATCAGGCAGAGAATTTCACTGTTCAGTTCGGAGATATAACATCAGAAATGCTAAGTCTCGATAAGGTGAACGTTATGACGCGTGAAGCTGCAATGAAGTCTACGGCAATTCTCGATGACGCAATAGACACAGTAGTAAGTCAGAGGACGCAGATAGTCTCATACAGCAATGCACTTGAACACGCAGTATTGAATCTCTCGAACAGCGGCGAGAATCTCACAGACGCACAGAGCCGAATAACAGATGCGGACATGGCCAGGTCAACGATGAGGTTCATTGAGTTCCAGATACT
>CAJOLN010000161.1 GCA_905235395.1 uncultured Synergistales bacterium | reverse complement strand
TTATTCTGACGCTGTGATTACGTCTTTATCATACGGTGATATTCGCGATACTCCCGGAGATATTATTGAAGGCATAGCAGATATGATACTGAGAAACAATCACGTCAACTTTGACTTTGAAGACATGAAGAGCATTCTAACGAACACAGGCACAGCATTCTTCGCAAGTTTCTACGTACATGCACTAAATGAAGCTGCAATCGAAAATTCAGTGTTCAGTGCCGCAAACGTTCTGAGAGACATTCGCGATGTCAAAGGAATTCTCGTAAACGTTTCAGCATGTACAGATGTAACATTGGGTGAAATATCAAAGGCAGTGCGTGTAATTGAAGACATAGCCGATACAGATGCGCAAGTGATATGGGGGCATTATATTGATGAAAGTATGCGTGATGCGATGAGGATAACTCTTCTCATTGGACTTAATGATCATGGTTACGTGAATTACCGCGATATGTTTCGGAATGAAAGCGATGAACATTTAGCTTCCTTCGTGAGAGATGGACTCGATGACTTTCAGATATTCAGGTTCGGTTCTCGTGAAAAATTTCTTGCTGACGGTCTCATGTACGGAACTCCTGAACTCATAAAATTATTCATTGAGAATGCATACGACCTAAAGGGCCTTGAATCTGACGGTGTATTCCCTGAAGATATTTTGACGGAAATCGTATCACGCAAAGATGCTGCAAAAGTCCTCAGAATAATTTTCACGTCAGGAATCACACTGAGCGATAATCTGATTGAACCGTTCATGCATGGAACACTTTCTGCTGATGTATTAAGTGCATTCATAAATTACGGCTGGAACGTTAATTCACATACGAATAGAGGTACTACGGTGTTAATGAGAGCGGCTGAAGATTTATCGCTTGAATGTATGCGTGTTCTTATTGAGGCAGGAGCAGATGTGAACGCAGAAGACAAAAATGGGAACAATGCTTTTATGTATGCACCAGAGAGAATATATTGCTGTCCTGATATTGTGAAACTGTTTATTGAAGCGGGAATTAATCTCAATGCTAAAGACGGAAAAGCCTTTGAGATTATGCTGAAACATGCAGGAAATGATGTTTTGAAGGCTGAATTTGACCGCAAAGTTCTTCCATTAATGATAAGGTCAGGTGCAGATTCAAGAATCCTTTCTGCAAATGGTTATATCCCTGAACATTCATATCTTCGCAGGGACATATCATTATGCCTTGATGCAATTGCTGAATATGATACATGGAGTATAGAATATATGCTCTGTTCATTGCCGCCTAAAGCTATAGCCTCAGAGAAGAAACGTATCATGCAGAATTACGGCTTTGCATTCAGGACAAATTATTTCCCCGAAGCCGAGATAAATCCCTCCGAAGAAAATCTTGAGATTAAACTCAAACTTGATGCCGGAGCAAAGATTCTAAAACTCTTGAGGAAAGCAGGCATTAATGTTCCTGTTTCCGCACCTGGAGGAAAAGAGCTTACATATCTTGTTGGGAAGTCGAACGTAATATTGACCTCATATGAAGGTGAAGTACCTGACAATGAATTTGAAGCGTTATGCTGTGCTTATTCATCAGGAGCTTTGAAATCTCTCATTGATTCGGGCGTTGATGTAAATGCGAAGGTGTACAGCGGACAAAGTGCACTGAAGGTTATTGCGGAGAACTATGAAGACTATTACGACCCAGCAGAGATGATTGACGTGTTAATCTCGAACGGAGCAGATGTATCACCGTTAATTCATACATGGATCGGTGAATGTCTTGCACCTTCAACTAAATACACATCATACACATCATTGAGGGAAATGAAGAAGATTGAGATCATAATGGAAATCATGTCGAGGCGTAAAGCATATGAACTGATACTGAAGAACGCAATTATCATAGAGGAAATCTGCACGTATCGCAGAAAGTATCACGAAACATATTGCAGCCCTTTACAATCTTATCTTTTACTGCACATGTGGAACAACATCAAGAGCTGTTCAGACTTCAGATATACAGAAGGAGATTCAGTACAGCGTCATAAAGATATGAAACTGATTGCTGCATCATTCTGCGGAACTAAGAAGGACATTGATGAAGCGATAAGAGACGGAGCAGATGTAAGCTGCAAAACGGATTTGGGTTACACTCCATTGATGTACGCTTCGGTATTCAATAACGCAGAGATTGCGAGATACCTGATTCGTAAGGGAGCGTCAGTTGATGTCCGCAATAATTACGGTGAGAATGCTGCTATGCTTCAACATTCAACAGAAAGATAGAAAGGTGTGTAGATTATTATGCCAAAAGATATGACTTCAATACGTCACGACAGGCTTTCAAGGGTTATGGCATTCCTTCAGTCGAGAGTGAAGGCGACACATGATGAGATATTTTCAGTCGGAGAATACAACAGTGAGAGGACGTTTCAGAATGACCTGTATTATCTTCGGGGTACATACGGAGCGGATATAAGATATGACATTCACAGGAAGATATATGTAATGGAGAGTGCAGGAATATTTCACATCAACCTGAAGATAACGAAAGCTGAAATTGAATCACTCAGTGCAGGTTTGAGCATGGCCTCGCATTTTCTTCCTCACTTGAAGAAGTCTGCTGCTTCATTGTGGCGCAAACTGAGCAGTTACATTCCGGAGGAGATAATTTCGATTGGGTCAGAGATAGTTCATACAACGATGATGTCTTCACCAGTTGCAGAAGTAGATGCAGATGTATTCAGCACATTGCTTGAAGCGAAACACGGAAAGCGATC
>CAJOLN010000160.1 GCA_905235395.1 uncultured Synergistales bacterium | reverse complement strand
GCACAGACATACTTTCACTCTGACAGCGGAGGACATACAGCAGATATTGCAGACGTATGGGGAAGTAAGGTTCCATATCTGACTGGAGTACCTGAAGTAGTGAGCTACAAATCACCTGTCTCAACATGGAACGCAAGATTTTCTGCCTCAAAGATAAAAGATGTTGTGAAGAAAATAACGGGTTCAGACATTGGGAACATAACAGAGATTCAGGTTTCAGAAGTTGATGACGGAGGCCGTGCAGTAATGATGACGTTCATAGGCTCAAAGGGAAACAAGACAATACGTGCCAGCCAGTTCCGAACGACATTAGACCCAAGAACGTTAAAGAGCACAATGTTCACACCTTCAGGCGGAGCATTCAACATCAATAATGACTTAACACCCAGCGGACTCGTAAGCCCTCAGAGAACAAGAACATCATCAACATCATCAGGAGGTTTAACTTTCGATGAAGAACAGAGTCTTGCACAAATGACAGCAGAAGGCATTTTCACATCAACAGAACTTGTAGACATGCTCACTAATCCCGACAAGAAAAAGAATTACTACCAGACAGGATTGGGACGTAGCACGAGAACAAAAGCACCAGTTCAGACAGCAAAGCCGAAAAGCAAATACGGATATTCAATCGAGAAATCAGGAAATGATTTTGTGTTTTATGGACGCGGCTGGGGTCATGGTGTAGGGTTATGCCAGTGGGGAGCTTTGGCAATGGCTGAACAGGGATATACTGCCGAGAAAATTCTTACGCATTATTATCCGGGTACAGCGGTGAGAAAATTCAAGTGAGCAGAAACATAACACACGAAAATTTATATCGTCTAAGCTCATATGATTACGTTCTGCCCCCTGAAAGAATAGCTCAGTTCCCCGCAAATCCACGCGACACATCAAGATTGCTTGTGTGGAATGCTGAACATGATATCGTTCACAGAGATAATATTTTTCGTGACATCGTAAATTATCTCAGACCTGATGATTTGCTCATACTCAATGATACACGTGTAATTCCTGCAAGACTTAATGGTACTCGTTCAACTGGCGGACAATGCGAAATTTTTTTGCTCAGGAACATTGAAGGCTTAACATGGGAAGTTCTCGTTAAACCTGCAAGAAAAATTCACGAGGGCATGACGATTAATATTCATGGCCTGAATGCACATGTCCTTGATGAAAAGCCTGAAGGTATCCGCATAGTTGAATTCGATTCTGAAAATCAAAATGAGTTCATGAAATTTATTGATGAAACAGGAAGTGTGCCTTTGCCGCCGTATATCAGGAATGATAACCCGAACATGCGCAGTGCATATCAGACTGTGTTCGCGAAAAATAACGGTTCAGTTGCAGCACCTACTGCGAGTTTGCATTTCACACCTGAGCTTATATCACGCATTCATTCTATGGGAGTTCATATCGCATACGTAACACTTCATGTTGGGCTTGGCACTTTCAGACCAGTGATGACAGATGACATTCGTGAGCATAACATTCACACGGAACACTGTGAACTTCCAGAAGAGACAGCAAGAATGATTCGTGAATGCAAACTGAGAGGCGGAAGAGTGATAGCGTCAGGAACAACTGCGGCACGTACACTTGAAACGTTTGGTGATTCATTTGGGGTTCGTGAGACTGGATTATTCATTTATCCTGGATACAAATTCAATGTCGTTAATGCTCTCATCACTAACTTTCATCTTCCTCAAAGCTCACTGTTAATGCTTGTCGCTTCTTTTGCGTCGAATAAGGCTAATGCATTCGGCCATGAAGAGAAAATTTTATCGAGGCTCATTGAGATTTACAATGAGTGTGCAAATTCTGGCTGGCGTTTCTTTTCGTTCGGTGATGCAATGTTCATATACTAGGAGATGATATACAATGTTCTACAGCAGGTTAATCAACAAGGCAATTGATTTAGCATATTCGGCACACGCAGGACAGCTCGATAAAGCAGGCCGCCCTTACTTCATGCATCCTGTAATCGTTGCTTCACATATGGATTCTGAATATGAGATATGTGCTGCACTCCTTCATGATGTAGCTGAAGACACTAATATTAAGATTGAGGAACTTGAGCGCGAATTCCCAAAAGAAATCACTGATGCAATACGAGTTCTGACTCACGATGACAATACAGACTATCTTGATTACGTCCGGGCAGTAAAGAAGAATCCGATTGCACGGAAAGTGAAACTCGCTGACCTGAATCACAATCTCGACATCACACGCATAGAAGATAACCCGAAACTGCTTGAAGAATTTATGAGACGCAGAAAAAAATATGAAGAGGCAAAAAAGATTCTCACTGAGTAATTTAACACTTGCCTTATAGTGTAAAATCTTATGTACATTTTTCAATGCGTGAAAGGAGTTTTGACTGATGGACAGAAGAGAAGAATATTCGCAGGACATAGCTGATTGTATTCGTGATTTCCTTGTTGAGGACGATTGGAACTTTGAATTTGATGAAGAAAGAGGCATATTCAAGTTTGGAGTAAATCTCAAAAGCAAATTAAAGAATGTAAGGTACATTGTGCCAGTCAGAGAAGAAAACTACAATGTGTATGCAATCTCACCAATCAACGCAGACAATGATGACAAAGACGTAATGCGTGAGATGAATGAATTCCTTCACAGGGCCAATTATGGATTACGCAGCGGTAATTTTGAAATTGACGTGAGAGACGGAGAAATACGTTACAAGATATTTGTTGACTGTGACAATCAGCTTCCTTCACGGGAAATCGT
>CAJOLN010000159.1 GCA_905235395.1 uncultured Synergistales bacterium | reverse complement strand
GTCCTATATTTTTACATAATTCGGGTGAGGGTAATGAAATTTCATTTAATTCATTAAGACAACGACATAATTCCCCAAAGTTTTCAGTACGCTTCTTGCTGCAATATTCGTAGTCAATTCCCCCAAGAATTTTATGTGTCAGCACAGACATTGAACGTACACCCTCGTTTGTAATTCTTTCCTCGTTTATGATTGAATCTCTGTATGCTTCATTCGTTGATGTATCATGAGCCTTCAGAAGATATAATGCTGTCGTATATGAACAGCTCTTTTCTAGTATTCTGCTGTTGTGAATGAAACTGTCAGAGATCAAATATCCGCCGTCTGGAACACCGAAAAATTTCCGGCATGAATAAACATTGTATGTTCCTTTGACAGGCTGATTATAGAATGCGTGAGTGTTGTCAAAGATAACATGTACGTACTGTTTCAGAATGCTGTTCAGATTCCCCTGAGTCTGTATACCGTAATAATTCGTGTACAAGAGAATCTCATTGTCTTTGAGGTTCACATTCACCGGCATAAAATCCGAATCAATATTGTAATATTTCACACTTTCATCAAAATAATCAAAAAGCTTATGAATGGAATCACAAAGATAAACAGGAAGCCACATAACTTCTGCTCTGCTATCATAAAATGCTTCGTATATTGCACTTCTTCCTGAATTATAACATATGACATCATAGTCTCTGCAAGACATGTAGTATTCTTCTCTTTGTTCCATCTCAATGGGAAGGTAACCGCCAAATTCTTTCACGTGTCATTACATCTCCTTAAAAATAGTATACTTTAAACCCCTCTCACAGCCAATACTCTCCTTGAAATCACATAAACCGTAATTCGGAATACTCTTCTCCGTTGAAGGGCCAATATCAAGCCATGAGAATCCCTGAGAGCCATAAAATTGAATCAGCTTATACGCGAGAAAATTAATCGGTCTGAATTCCCTAAATGCTAACCTGTCACCCCAGTAAATAACCTGCGCAGTATCAACCGATACTATGTAAACCAATGCCGAAGCTATATCATCGCTTTCATGCTCCACTATAAACATTTCATGCTCTACAAGTTTAATCGTATTTATAACCTGATCATAGCTCATCCTCAACGGAAATCCCTTTTCTGTTCTGTTATCTGCGATGATGTTGTATGCTCTCAGAGATTCATCATCAGTTGTGCAGTGAATGAGTTCAAGATTTGATTTCATTGCTTTGTTTAGATTCTTCTTCGCGTTGTATAAGACTCTCTTGCTAACGTAATCATCAGAGTATACAGTTCCGAGATTGAGAGCATAATTCACGTCTATATTTCTTATCTCCCATCCTCTGCGGTAAAATACATTCAGCCATGCAGTAAGCTCCTCTTTGAAATAGAACAGGGGAGGAAAGATGAATCGAATATGCTTCCAGTGATTCAGATGTGCAAATTCTTCGAGCGAATCTATTGCTTCATCATAATGCTTCAGTCCCGGATTCTTCCTGATTGATACAGGTATCATGAAAGGTGCTGAGAATGGACTTCTCGCTTCAGCCTCACGAACTCCAAATGCAAAAACGAATCTCGGAGATTCATTCTCGAGTGCTGCTGTGTAAAATATCTCGTCAGTCTTATCCTTATTGAGTTCAATGAATTCTGCTGTATTATAGAATATGCTGTTATGCGGCTTTATGAGTGTCCGATAGTCTTCGGGAGTTATGCGGTTCATATGCATCATGTAGCACACCCCCATTCGTACAGCAAAAATTCCCTGCCCAAAAGATATGAACAGGGAATAATTTGTCTGTATATAATACTCTTATTAAAGCATAAATTATTCGCATTTTGCTTGTAGAAACGGTTTTGTTTTCTGTCATCATATATTCTACTGATTTTATCTTAGCTGTCGTAAGCAATTTCCTAATCTCATAATGCTTCTCTGCTGTCCTAAAAATTTCGCATTGTTCTACGTTATTCACGAGTGCCTCAGAAGGATATTCCCATTCACCTGAATGCTTCTCGAATCCCATCATGAAATCCACCTGAGTGCCTTTTTGTTATGTATTCCTACGTGAGCGTACATGACATCAACGAACTCATAGAGATAATCTGACAACAGTATATTTCCTTCCATGAGTGCACTGGCATAACCTGAATCACTGAGCATAAGACGGCATAGAAGCAGGAAATCTATTGATGAACGATCGAGGCCATGTTCAAATAATTTTTCAGCGGCAATAGCGGCCATATCTCCTGCGGTCATATTCTGCGGACATATATGCCTTCGTTCAATTCCTGTTTTCTTCCGAAGTCTCGCATTAGTGTTTTCTTCTGTGATTTCGGGCAGATAATATTCTATTGCTTTGATATACGCTTTCATGTATAACAATTTCCCCTTCACGAATTGATTTTTATTGGCGGAAGATAATCAATAATCTTTATATCCCCCCCCCCATATCAATAATTATGCTGCTTCTTGTTATTCATCGCGACGCATCACTCAGAAGGAACAGAACCATTGCGCTCACATCTTCAGGTTTGCCCTGACCGAGAAGATACTTTGAGAGTATGTTGCTGAGTTTTGCTGAAGCACTTAACTTTTCGGTCATCGGAGTTATAACCCAGCCTGGAAGGACAGTATTCACTCTGTGATTCTTCGATGATATTTCTCCTGCTATTGAGAGTATTTATACTGATTTTAGAATGCATTTATTACCTCAATTACATAGAAGACTTAACACTTCATCTGCGAATCTCTCTGCAATCGGGAAATCTCCTTTGTGATGGCCAAGATAAGCATAACATTTCTGCATGTGAGGCGGAATTG
>CAJOLN010000158.1 GCA_905235395.1 uncultured Synergistales bacterium | reverse complement strand
TGCACATGCTGAAGGAGGCATATTCTCACAGCCACATTTAGGACTTGTCGCAGAGGCAGGACGTGAAGCAGTTATCCCCCTTGAAGATAAAGTGCGTGGTATTCCGTTATGGCGTGCAGCAGGTGAAGAAATGGGCCTGCTTGTCGGTAATTCCATGACTAACAATGATAACCGCAGTAACTCAATGAATTTTTCGCCGGTCTACAACATCACAGTAAACGGCGGTGATCCCAGAATGGGGCAGGAACTCCGGCAGATAATCGAAGACGTTATGCTTGATTTTCAGGACAGAATGCAGAGGACAAGTTTTGAATGAGAACTTACAGAACGCATCAAGGTGATACATGGGATTTAATTGCACTGAGAATGTATCCTAAGATTGGAGCTGAGAAACTTATGGATATTCTGCTCGACTATAATCCTGAACACATACACACAGTAATATTTCCTGCAAATGTGATTCTGAAAATCCCAGAAGTTGATGTGCCGGTAATCTCAAGTCTGCCAGCATGGAAGAGGTGAGCCTCATGAATCCACATAATGCGAGGAGTGCGGAAGTCAGTCTGTACTATGAGGGAGTGAATATCTCGCGTGATATAGCACCTTACCTTTTGAATTTCACATACACAGATAATGCGAGCGATAAGGCCGATGATATTTCATTCACTCTGGAAGACCGCGAAAGATTATGGGTCAATGATTGGTTTCCGAAAAAAGGCGACAAGGTGAAGGCAAGTATAGTTCTTCACAACTGGGAAGATGAGAATCAAACGCAATCCCTTCCATGCGGGACATTTGAAGTTGACCAGATAGATTGTTCCGGCCCTCCGAATCAAGTAACAATTAAAGCAGTATCAACGTTAGTATCTAAACCTATGCGTCAGGAGAAACACACTAAAGCATGGGAGAATGTGAAGCTCTCAACAATAGCAGGAGACATAGCGAACAAAAACAACCTGAGTTTATTCTGGGATAGCTCGGAAGACCCATTATTTGAACGAAGAGACCAAATCGAAACATCAGACCTTGAATTTTTCTCGACACTCGCGCGTGATTATGGTATCGCTGTAAAAGTAACAGACACACAATTAGTTTGCTACAGCGAGGAAGAATACGAGAAACATGCGCCTGTCGGTGAACTATCATTTGGTGATAAGAAGTTAATCAACTGGAGTTTTTCAAGCAAGGCAGCAGGCACATACAAAGCTGCAAAACTCCAATATCATGACCCAGTGAAAGATGAGACATTTGAAGTTGAGGAAGAAGACGATGCTGAAGGTACAGGGCGGACGTTAGAGATAAACCAGAAGGCAGATAATCTCGGAGATGCGAAGAAAATTGCAAAAGAGAAATTGCGCAAGGCCAATAAGAAAGAAATAACAGGCAGTATTACGTTAATGGGAGACCTTCGCTTTGTTGGAAGCAGCAACATAAAGATTTCAGGTTTCGGAGCGTTCGACGGCGAATATGTGATAGAGAAGGCAACACATAGTGTGAGCGGTTCATACACAACCAAATTGGAATTGAGTATGGGGAAAGAATCGAAAAAGAAAGCAGCCAAGAAAAAAGCCAAGCCCGGAAGACGGAAATCCACAGCAACAACGGATACAGTAAAAAGTGTTTATTTCAGAGAGAATCAGGTGTTAATCCCAAAAAATGGCTGATAATTACGATGAATCATGCGCGCACGGACGTTTTGGTTACGTCTCAGCATATGACCCAGAGCGGCACATGGCACGCATAAAATTCCCGGACAAGGATAATCTCGTTTCCGCGTGGTTGCCTGTTGCAGTTCCCAATTCTATAACCAACAAGGACGAAAGACATCTTGATATTGGAGAGCATGTCTATTGCAACATGATGGGTAACGGATTAGAGGCAGGCGTTGTGCTTTGCTCCCTTTATGACGACAAAAACAAACCTGTTGTTCATGAACAAGACATAAGAGCAATAACTTTCGGAGACGATACGCAGATTTTTTACGACAGAGAAAAACATCTGCTGAAAGTTGAGTGTGTCGGGGACATAGAGATTCATGCAAAGGGACACATAAATATCTTTGCAGACGGAAATATGAAGCATCAGGCGGCACGTATAGACCTGAATTAGGAGGCATATATGTTTTACATATTCGTGTAAACATAGATAAGAGGGAACTATAAATACAAATGAAGTATAGAGAAATTATTGAACTCGGAAGGCACAGATTAATGTGCGGTGATGTAACAAGCAGGGAAGATGTGATGAGGTTAATCGGAAATGACACTGTGAATCTTGTACTAACTGATCCACCATATGGAGTTCGAAGTGTATCACGCAAGACAGGTCAGATAGGATCCCAAAGCAAGATATATCATGAGTGTATCGGAGATTGGGATAAATTCATGTTCCAAGATGCATGGAAAAATATTAGAAGTGTGAGCAATGGCTTCGTGATATGGGGAGGTCAGAACTTCACAGATATATTGCCGCCGACATCAGGGTGGTTATTCTGGGATAAGCAGAAGAATACGGAGAGATTATCATTTGGAGATGGTGAATTAGCGTGGTCAAATGTGAGCACGAAAATCCGCAAATACAACCACAAATGGAACGGCTTTACGAGAGACGGCAACAAAGAACTAAATGAACGAGTACACCCGAATCAGAAGCCTGTAGAACTTCATATGAAGATACTTGAAGATTTCTCCAAACCTGATGATGTCATTCTGGATTGCTTCGGAGGTTCAGAAACAACCCTAATCGCATGTGAAATGACTGGTCGAAAATGTCTAATGATGGAAATCAGCCCAGAATATTGCAATATCATCAAAGAACGTTATACAAAATTAACGGAAGGAATGATTAATTTTGCCTCCTGTAACTAGAAAGGGTGATACTTGCACTGGTCATG
>CAJOLN010000157.1 GCA_905235395.1 uncultured Synergistales bacterium | reverse complement strand
AACCTCTTCTTCTGGGGTCATGTCTTTAATCTCCTCGTAAAGACTTAAACGTATAGCGTCAAGCTCATCTTCAAGATCATGATAAACTATCTCAGGCATTCTCTAATATCTCCTTTGCAGTTACAATCAATATAATATTAACTTCCATATTTTTCATCCCTTTTGCTAAATGTGCCTCACATTTTCATATAAAAGAGGTATTGCACTCCGCTTGATTCTGAATTTCGTACCATGATTATGACCAGTACGGGCATCAAAATCTATAAAAATATTTCCGTCTATGATGTTCGATAAAAATCTATCCAATGTGAAACCTGACATCTGCATTATATCTGAGTATTTATAGAAGTAATCCTCGCCTTCTTTCTTTACATCAACTGATACGTAAAAACAGTTTCCTAATTTTATTCCTGCCTTGTGAAATACATCATTAAATCCCCAATACGGTACATAATCATCATCGTATTTCATTCTTCTGCGTTCAATCAAGTCATCTTTCCAGTCAGTGAATTCATCTCCTATTCTGGAAGGATCAAACCTTACAATTATTCTATTGTTATCAGTGTCTATGTCTATGAAGAATCCTCGTGATGTTGGCTTCATATAGCTCAATGTCTGTCTGAAACTCTTTTCGCTTTCAGGGTATTTTATGCCAGCATCTTTATGTCTCCAACCATAATTAGAGACAAGATAATCTGCTATGTGAAGTCCGCGCGGTGAAGGTTCAAGATGAAACAAAGTAAGCAATGCAGTTGTGTTTTTCCTTTGAGTTTTTAATTCCCATTCAGCAGCATTCGGAAGAGGCAGATTATTTTCTGAGATACCAAGTAAATCTTCAAGTGTATTGCCTATTGCACCATCATTATTAACATTGCGATGACTCTTTATCCACCCTTTAGAACGTATATCTCTTAGAGCAGAGATAATTGTTGATTTTGTATATTTTTTGAGAACTGACATCCTGATAGCCTTTCCTTTGACATCTCACAATATTCGGAAGAAATATCAATCCCTATAAAATTCCGATTGAGATTCTTCGCGGCAACTGCTGTAGTTCCGCTTCCCATAAACGGATCAAGAATGAGTTCTGCATATGTACTTGAGATGATACGTTCAACAAGTGCAACAGGAAACGGAGCAGGATGATTATTCTTCATCTCTTGCGGAAATTCCCAGACATCACCGTAAGCATTAGCACGAGGTACAAGTTTGAAGCCAGGTTTAGCGATGATATATATGACTTCATATGTTGGGAGAAAATATCCAGGATTGAAATTGATTCCACCTTTACGCTTCCAGATTATTATCTGCCTCACAGGAAAGCCTTCAATGATTTCATGTCTGTCCTGTATAAGTCCCTTCTGAACTCTCCATTTGTGATTATAGAATATGGCTCCGTCATCATGAATCGATCTCATCATTTCGTTCAGGCAATCACGCTGCCATTGTATATATTCATCATAGGGCATATTATCATCATAATTAGAGTAGCCATTAATCAGCGCAGCATTCGACCACTTTCCGCACTTCCCGTTCTTTAAGCCGTTACCTGTTGAGTTCTTGAGGTTATACGGAGGAGACGTAACAACTAAATCAACGCTCCCCTCAGGAATTTTTCTCATCTCCTGCACAGCATCACCGCAAATGAATGTGTTTCTGATTTCATCTATAGTATACATAATTGCATAATAACTCTAAATATTATTTGGGATAGTTGATTATATCATTGGCAAGAAGAATCATGCTATGATACAGAAAATTTTTCATGAAAGGTCTTTTTCATGCATGAGCAGATTCTTACACTCAAAATATAATTCACTCACACCATACGACACAAGCGGAGAGGTTGAGAGCCTCACAGGTTACATTCGGTTGAACACAAATGAATCTCCTTATCCTCCGTCACCAAAAGCAATCGAATACGCACATGAAGCGTCACGAAACATGAACTACTATTCAGATCCTGATTGCAGAGAATTAGCCGTGAAACTATCATCACTCATGAACGTCAAGCCGAATGAAATAGTATTCGGAAATGGTTCAGATGAAATTCTTAGCTTTATCTTCATGGCCTTCTGTGAAAACGGTGCTGCATTTCCTGATATAACATACTCATTCTACAAGATACTTGCTGGGCTTCACGGAGTAAATTACGTTACAGTTCCTCTTCGAGATTTCAGAGTTGAGCCAGAAGATTACGCAGACATGAATCATCGTACAATCTTCATCGCTAATCCTAATGCACCAACAGGAATAGCATTAAGTCTTAATGAGATTGAGAGAATCATAAATCTGAATCCTGAAAGCCTGATAGTAATTGATGAAGCATATGTAGATTTCGGAGCAGAGAGTTCAGTTAGATTCATTGGTGACTATGATAACGTAATCATCACACGAACATTCTCGAAGTCGCGTTCACTTGCGGGAGGGAGATTAGGCTGGTGCATGACGAATGAATCACTTGCAAGGGACATCAGAGACATCAAGAATACAATTGCACCCTACAACATAAACGCAATGACGCAGGCAGCAGGGACAGGTTCAATTGAAGATGAAGAGTACACGCAGAGGAATATAGCAGAGATATGCAGAGAACGTGAACTCATAAAGAATGCACTAACTGAAATGGGTTTTGAAGTTCTTGATTCACGGACTAACTTTTTGTTTGCGAGACATAAAAACATATCCGGCATAAGAATATTCGAGTGGCTGAAGAAAAGACACATAATGATTCGGCACTTCTCGAATCAAAAGATTAATGACTGGAACAGAATCACAATCGGTACACATGAACAAATGCAGGCCATGTTAAACGCACTGAAGGAGGAAATATTTTGAAGATAAAATTATGGCTGATGTTTATTATTTTGCTGGCAGCTTCGACATCATCGAGTGCAAAAGGTGGAGAGAT
>CAJOLN010000156.1 GCA_905235395.1 uncultured Synergistales bacterium | reverse complement strand
TATCTTACGCATTGGCCAGAGCTATAAATGCTTTCTTGTGTTTCTCAAGCAAATAGTGTGTTACTTCTTCAATCTCCTCATGCGGAACATATTCATCATATTTTTCTGTCTTCACATCAACATCAAATGCTTTTTCTTCAAGCACATTGTTCATTATTTCTTCCTCCTTTGTTCTGCTAGTATTATACTCAACATTCAACAGAAGGTTAAAATCTCTCAACACAGGAAGGCAGAAACGAATCATATTTCAGGCTCGTACATGATGATACATACATTCATTCACGTAAGAGACTCTACATGACCACCACACCAAAAATCTTTGGCGATACTCCGCAAAGGAAGCTGCACTCAAGAAGAAAGCTGAATAGAATAATGTCAATGGATGACGAAAAAATTTACGGCCCTGAATTTCATACTCTCTCATTCAAAAATGCAGTTGAAAAAAGACTCCTCACTGACTACAAAGTAATAATCTTCATGGTAGGCGAGAAACATACAGATGATCCTGACCTGCCAGCAAAAATCAAAAGTGTCTATTGAACACATAGACGGCACTTTATCCGCACGTACTCGTTCCGTAAAACTTCAATGGCTCTCCTCCGAACCCTCACAGAACGAATGCCGCATACTCTCAAATGCACGCTGCCTCTCAGAAGGTGTTGATGTCCCTGCACTCGATGCAATAATCTTCCTCGACCCAAGAAGCTCACAGATAGACATCGTTCAAAGCATAGGAAGAGTTATGCGAAAATCCGAAGGCAAAAAATACGGTTACGTTATCCTTCCCGTAATTGTAACTGAAGATGAAACCCCTGAACATGCACTCGATAAGAATGAACGCTATCAAACCATATGGAAAGTTCTTCAGGCTTTGCATTCTCACGATGAAAGATTTGAAAATGTCGTGAACTACCTCATAGAGCTAAGAGAAAAAGTTCGCGTTACTTCGGGGAATAAGAAAGAAAGTGATACATTCCTCAATGATATTCTGCTTGAACAGTACAGGCAGGAAATCCATATACGTATGGTGAGGAAATGCGGCGGAGGTTACTGGGAAACATGGATAAAAGATTTTGTTGATGCGTTCGGTAAAATATCAGACAGAATCAATGAGGCAATAAATAATCCGAAAATCAAAGAGCGATTCGATTCATTCACGGAAGAACTCAGAAGCATAATCAATCCTTCAATAACACCTCAGCAGGCAGTAGAAATGTTAGCACAGCACATAACCAGTAAAGAAATATTTGATGCAATCTTCAAAGAATTCTCCGGGCGTAATCCAATCTCACAGGCCATGCAGAAAATGAGAACGTTCATTGAATTAGAAGGTACTGACCTCGACCCAAAAGGACTTGAAAACTTTGACACTCACATTCGCATTGAAGCAGATAAAGCTACGACAGGAGAGAAAAAACAGGAACTCTTGAAGGATATATACAACAGCTTCTTCAAAAAGGCATTCAAGGAAACGTCAGCAAAACTCGGAATCGTTTATACCCCAGTGCAGATAGTAGATTTCATTCTGAGGAGTGCGGACTGGACAGCACGTCATGAACTCGGAATCAATGATGGACTTGGCAGTAACGAATTACACATACTTGATCCGTTCAGCGGAACAGGAACATTCACCGCAAGATTGATTCAGCTTGGCCTGATTCCAAATGCTAATCTAGGATACAAATATCTGAATGAGATTCACGCGAATGAACTCTTACTGCTTGCATATTACATCTCCGCAGTGAACATTGAAGCGGCATACAATCAAATCACTGGAGGATTAACATACATTCCGTTTCAGGGAATGGTACTTGCAGACACATTTAGGCTCAACAATGACAAAAATTTAATCCTCACAGGGCCGGACAGTATACCGATGTTCTATGAGGACGGAGTGAGAGCGTTTAATGAACAGAATAAACCAGTTCGCGTAATCATAGGCAACCCTCCCTATAATGTGAGCGGAAAAATTGCAGAGTATGAAAAAATTGACAAAAAGATAGTAAATGACTATGCGAAGCCGAGCAAAGCAACACTCAAGAAGGCACTGTATGACAGTTACGTGCGTGCAATCAAATGGGCATCAGAGAGAGTGAATGATACCGGCGGAATTGTATGTTACGTAACAAACGCATCATTCATAGACAATACAGCGATGGACGGAATGAGGCAGGCGGAAAAGCTAAAGGAACTTGAAGAGCGAATATCATTCGGTGAGATGATGAGTGAGGGAATTATGACGAAGATTATTCCGAACAGATATTATGACTGGCTGAATCAGAGAGGAGATACATATAGTGAATTCGTTGAACTAGGGAATAAGAATGAAGAAGGAGAATCGATATTCGGCAGTCGATATTCACGCGGAGTTATCACGGGTCATGATGCATATAGCTATAACTTTTCGAGAGATGAAATATGCAGGAACATCACGATACTGAAACCTAATGCACTAATCAATGATGATACTGTGAGGGTTTCATTGTACAGTCCGTATGTGAAAGAGTATCTGCACTTCAGCCGCGAGACATTGCAGAGAGTGTATCAGATACCGCGTATTTTTCCGAAGCATGATACGAAGAATCTTGTGATATGTGTATCAGGTATCGGAAGCAAAAAAGATTTCTCTGTGCTTATGACTGATATGCTACCTTCATTGTCGGTTGTCGAAATATGTCAATGTTTTCCACTGTAGTGGTACGAAATGGTCGAGAGTTCACTGCTTGGTTCTGTCATTGAACGCCGTGATGCTATAAGCGATGTTGTGCTTACTAAGTTCAGGAATCACTTCAGGGATGAATCAATCACGAAGGAAGATATATTCTGTTACATCTACGGAGTACTGTCTTCGCGAGAATACGCATCACGATTCGGAAATGACATAAAGAAAAGTCTCGCGCGTGTTCCGTTCGTCGATTGCATGGATAGGTTCCGTGAGTTCTCTGATGCAGGGCGTGAACTCGGCAGGCTTCATGTGGGTTATGAGAGCGTAGATGAATGGCCTGTAGTGTATGAAGGAGACAGAACTTGCATTGAAGTGAAGAAGATGCGTGTGTTGAATCGAAATGATGAGCGAGTGATTCGGGTGAATGATTCGCTTGTTGTGTCAAGGATTCCTTCTGAGGCCTGGAGGTATGTGGTCAATGGGAGGTCTGCGCTTGAATGGATTGTTGAACGTTACCGTGATGATGTTGATTCTAAGAGTGGATTGCGGAATGACTGCAATGCTTGGGGGATTGAACACAGAGAGCCTGAATATATTTTGAAGTTAATTGCTAAAGTTGCGAGGGTAAGTGTTGAGAGTGTGAGGATAATTGAGGAAATGCCA
>CAJOLN010000155.1 GCA_905235395.1 uncultured Synergistales bacterium | reverse complement strand
GTCTCTCAGAACGTTTGCAGCACTGAACACTGAATTTTCGATTGCAGCTTCATTTAGTGCATGTACGTAGAAACTTGCAAAGAATGCTGTTCCTGTGTTTGTTAGAATGCTCTTCATGTCTTCAAAATCAAAGTTGACGTGATTGTTTCTCAGTATCATATCCGCTATGCCTTCAATAATATCTCCGGGAGTATCGCGAATATCACAGTATGATAAAGACGTAATCACAGCGTCAGAATAATCCTTGAACCTTTGCATATCTTGTTCATCAATTCCATCGGTCTTGAATGGAATTCCGAGAGTTAAAGCTCCGAATGATTTTGCCGCATATGCGATATTCCGTGCGAACATTGTCTTTGTTCCGAATATATCAATGATGAAGAAAATATCCGTATCATGAAAATTATCAGCGAAAATCTTTTTGCAGTCCTCGCGTGAAAATGATTCATTCAGCAGAATCTTCTTTGAGACATTGCATGACTTCAGAAGTTTTTCATCATCATCTGCAACGGCAAGTTCAATGCCTTCTATTTTGCGGTCAGTCATGCGTTTAACTGCATCACAGCCTTCTGTGCCTACACCAAGCACAATGAATTTCCCTCTCTCATTCATTTAAATTGCCTCCGTAAATTTTTTCTCAGAGAATACAGCAACGTTACGCCGATATAATGCGCAGTAAACTTCAGATGAGAGATTTTGAGTGCTTAGTGTATTATATGAACAACAAAATCAATGTGTAAAACTTAGAGGTGATTTGCTTTCATGATAGGTAAACTTGAAGAGACCGATAACCTTCGTGCAGTCTGGAGCACAGAAGCAAAGTTTACAGCATGGCTCGCTGAAGACAGAAACATGAAAATTCTGTCAGAGGCATCTGGATTGAATATTGCAGTTGAAGAAGTCGCATCACCTACAGGAGACTTCTCGGTCGATATTCTTGCGTCAGACAGGGACACAGGAAAAAGAATCGTAATTGAGAATCAGCTTGAAGAAACTGAAAATGATTATCTCGGTCAGCTCATCACATATGCCGCAGACAAAAACGCAAAAATTATCATCTGGCTCGCAAGGAATTCACGAAGAGAACACAAATACGCAGTTGAATGGCTGAATATGAATATGAACAACGGAATTAAAATCTATCTGTTCAGGATAAGACTATATCGTGTGGGAGATTCTGAACCCGCAGTTTATGCCGTGAGATTTGAACCCATAGTTAAGCCTGACACAAAGAGTTCGGATAATGCCGCGAACATTGAAGAACTGAGATTCGATTACTGGAATAAGTTTCAGGATTACGCATTCAATGACGCAAAAGATAAAGGCTTCGCATCATACTATAAACGCTGGGCTAATTCATCAACTTCAACTCTGTATCTTGGAATAGGCATACAGGGAACAAGTATATTTGTCTCGAAGACATTCTCGGAACTTGAAGCAGGTTTATACATCTCAAATGACAAGAAATTATTTCAGTATCTTCTTGGCCACATGGACGCAATAGAATCAGAAAGCGGAATAAAATTTGAATGGCCGGTTAATCATGACGGAAAAGATTTCAGAATAAGCACAGGGAAAATATCAGCACAGATTGAGAATCGCAATGACTGGGTGAATCAATTCGACTGGATAATCAATACTGTACTGAATGTACGAAAAGTTTTCGGGAAATATATATCATTATCATCATTGGCATCAGGGGAGGCATAAAACATGAACGCAGAGATAATATCTTCAAGAGTAGAAAAGTTACGGGCATTAATGGCAGATAAGAAACTTGATGTATTCGTTCTAATCGTGAATGAACGTTCAAATTCGGAGAGCTGTCATTACATTTCAGGTTTCAGGGGAAGTTCAGCAGGACTAATCATCAGCAATAACGAATCAATCATCATTACCGATGGACGTTATCAGACACAGGTCAAAGAGCAGTCACCGTTCAGAATAGTAATTCAATCAGAACTCTCAATGCCTGAATACATAGCCAAAGCCATAAACGAATCTGAATATAAGCGTGTTGGATTCGAGGCAGAGAAAATTTCGCAGGCAACGTACACGAAATATTTTGCTCCAGTAAAAGCAGAATGGATTGACGCTTCCGAAATGCTGAAGACACTTCGCAGGACGAAAGATGAAACTGAAATTGCGTTAATCAGGAAGGCAGGACTGATTGCACGCATGGCCTACGGAGAGACATTGAAGCTCGTGAAGGCAGGAATGACAGAAGTTGAGTTCGACATAAAGCTAATGGAGAAATTGAAACTAATGGGAGCAGAAAAGGGCTGGGCACATGATGATTTCATTGTAGCCTCAGGTGTGAGAAGTGCTATGTGTCATGCACCGGCAACAATGAAGAAATTTTCACGAGGCGAGACTGTTACGGTTGACTACGGAGCAATGATTGAAGGGTACATGAGCGACATAACCCGAAATTTTGCGATTGGCCATGCAGATGCTAAAGCACACGAGATTAACAACATACTGCTAAAAGCACATAATGAAGCAGTAAAAGCATTGAGGCCTGGAATATCTGGTGTTGATGTTGATGCAGTTGCACGTAAGGTTATAGCTGATGCAGGTTACGGGAAAAATTTCCTTCACGGTTTGGGTCATGGTCTTGGGCTTGAGGTTCATGAATCACCGAGACTATCACCGACATCAAAGGACATATTGCAAGGTGGAGATGTAGTTACTATTGAGCCAGGAATATACATAGAAGGCTTTGGAGGATTGCGGATTGAGGACGACTATCTGATTACGGAAGACGGAGCAGAATGCTTGACGGTGAATGACAATCAGAGCATAGAAATAGTATAGAAAAAATTGCTAACTAATGAATGTGAGAGTGTAATAAAATATAGTAGACATTAATATTTTTCACAAAGGAGACAGCTTGAATGTCCGAAGAAGTATTACAGGATGCATTTAACACCGAAGACAATGAAGTAGTTCGTCAGCGCAAAGATAAATTATTACGC
>CAJOLN010000154.1 GCA_905235395.1 uncultured Synergistales bacterium | reverse complement strand
GGGGGGGGTAAAACTACTTACTCTCAATGTGCTTGATGTAAAAGGCATGCCCGGAAAAGTTGAAGAAGCAGCAAGTTTATTCGAGGAGAACAGAATAGACATACTCGTAAATTCAGCAGGAGTTGTTTCGCATTCGGGCTTTGAGAACATGACCGAAGAAGAGTACGACAATATCATGAACATCAATGTACGAGGCACATATTTTATGAGTCAGGCAGTGAGCAGATTCATGATTGAACGTAACATCAGAGGCCATATATTGAATATTGCATCATCATCATCTTTGAGGCCGGCATGGACTCCGTATCAGATATCGAAATGGGCAGTTCGTGGATTAACACTCGGACTTGCGGATTCACTTCTGCCTTACGGTATCATCGTTAATGCCATTGCTCCCGGACCTGTAGCTACTCCCATGTTAGGGAAGTATGAAGGAGACAGCATATATAACAAAGCAAATCCTTCGGGAAGATACGCAATGCCTTCTGAGATTGCAGAACTAGCGGTGTTCATGGTCAGCAGTATGGGAGATCTGATTGTGGGTGATACGTTTTTCATCACGGGAGGAAGCGGAACGATAACACTTCACAGATAAGCAGATGAATTCATGCCCCCTGAAGATGATGAGGTGATTCAGAAATTTTCAGGGAGCGTGAAATATATCGTGAAGGTTTTAGTTTCCGGCGGAACTGGTGCAATGGGAGGTTACCTCGTGAAGATTCTTGCAGATGCAGGTGCATATGTTGATGTAACTACGAGGCAGAAGAGAGATTCGCAAAATGAGAACGTGAAATATATTCAGGGTGATGCACATGATATTTCGTTCATGCGTCCTCTGCTTGAGAAGAGCAGTTATGATTCCGTGATTGATTTCATGATCTACAACACAAATCAATTTCGTGAACACTATGAAATGCTGACAGGCAACACTAAGCATTATATGTTCTTCAGTTCATCAAGAGTGTATGCAGATTCAGACAGCCCGATAAAGGAGAGTTCACCGAGATTGCTTGATGTCTGCGAGGACAAGAAATATCTTGAGACTGATGAATACGCATTGACGAAGGCAAGACAGGAAAATATTCTGATGAACGGCAGAGCATCGAACTGGACGATAATACGGCCATACATCACATACAGCAATGAGAGATTACAGCTCGGAGTTTACGAAAAGGAACGCTGGCTGTACAGAGCAATTCACGGAAGGCCGGTTGTGTTCTCGCGGGACATAGCAGAGAGATATACAACAATGACATACGGCCATGATGTCGCAGGAGCAATCGCAGAACTCGCAGGGAATAGGAATGCATTCGGTCAGGTGTATCACATCACAGGAGATGATTCGCTGAGGTGGAGTGATATTGCTGAAATTTACAAGGAAGTCTTTGCGAAGGTTACAGGACGTGAGATGAAGATTGAGTACATTGACCGTGCTATTGATGACACAGCACAATGGAAATATGACCGTCTTTATGACAGGATATTTGACAACAGCAAGATCAAATCTGCCGTTAAAGATTTCAGACCCGTATCAATCCGCGAAGGACTGACGAGATGCCTAAGTGAATTTCTGAATGACAATCATGCGTTCAGAAGAATCAATTTCATCAGTGAGGCAAGAATGGACAGAATCACAAAGACTTGTGCGTTGATGAAAGAGCTTCCTGATTCATTCGGAGGAAAGGCAAAATATTTTCTGCTTCGATATTTTCCGTTTGGATTCAGGGTATTAAGGTTCATGAAAAAAATTTTAAGGAGGAGATAAGAGTTATGATTCACATAAGCAATCTGAGAAAAGAATCTGCAGGTGAATGGACAAGATTAATTGCAGATATTACGCAGTTGGGGGGGGGGCAAAATTACTTAGAGAATAACTCTGAGATATGGTTTGCCGTCAAAAATGAAAATGCTCATATGCTTTCTGATGATGTGTATGATGCATTTGTTCTTGTGCCTCTGTACATGGCCATGTACTACAAGCAGGATTTACACATTCACGGATGCGTTTCAAAGAGGCTGTACAGGAACGTGATGAATTATCTTCAGCGTATACTCTGTGATTTCAGCGATGACTTGTCGAGGGTTGATGTTCACGTTGAGGGCTTCAAAGAGGCAGACGGCGAACATAAGATTATCGGTGCGGGAATATCGTGCGGAGTTGATTCGCTGACGACGATTTATGACAGATATGTTCATGAAGATGATCCTGAATACAAAATCAATGCGTTGTTCCTGTTTAACTGCGGTACACACGGGGATTACGGTGAGAAGTCAGAGAGGTTATATCAGGAGAGATATGCGATGAATAAATCTGCGGCAGATGAACTTGGCTTGCCTGTGTATCAGGTTGAGTCGAATCTTCATGCTTTCACTCATCCTATGGGGCCTGATCCTAAAGCAGGATATTTCGCGATATGGTCATGCATATTTGCGCTTCAGAGGGCAATCGGGAAATATTATGTGTCGAGCTGTAATAGTTACAATGAACTAGTAACTATATGTTCTGGGCTATACCGTAATGTTGATTTGGCTGGTTTCTGTGAATCTTATGCTGTGCCTTTGCTTAGTACAGAACAGCTTGAATTAATCATTGATGGCTGTCAGTATGAACGCAACCAGAAGACCGAAAAGATTTCAGGCTGGTATATTGCCCAGAAATATCTGAATGTATGCGTACTTCAGGCACATAACTGCTCACACTGCACAAAATGCCTGAGAACTATTTTTGCTCTTGATGTTATTGGGAAGCTCGAAAAATTTGCAGGCGTTTTTGATATTGATACGTACAGGGAATATTCATTCATGAACAAGTGCGATATTGTCATCAACAGGGACAAAGATGCGCATAAACTAGACAACTATAATCTTGCGAAGTCTCACAGGATGAATCTGCCTTCATACTTCATTGCATACATGTATCTTCTTCCTTCAAAGATAATGCGGTTCACAAAACGTGTCATGCGTAAGCTCATGGGTGAAAGAATATACGAGTTCACAAAACGAATCATAAAACACTGAGAGTAAATGCTATACTTTTGAGGCAAAACTTCAAAAGGAGATTCATTTATCATGAAGGCAGTTATGACAGTATCAGCTCATGACAGAGTAGGAATCATCGCAAGCGTATGTACCCTACTTTCTGACATGGGCGT
>CAJOLN010000153.1 GCA_905235395.1 uncultured Synergistales bacterium | reverse complement strand
AGAAGAACGACACCGATGCTGCTACGAGTATGTTTATATTAAGCGAAAATTTACTGCCGGAAGCAGAACGTATATTGCTGTTACTATTCGTGGGGCTGTGCAGGGAATATATGCATTATATTTTCTCCGAAACTAGCTACGTATCCCTCAACTACAATCGATGCCCCCTTTCCGGGCGATACCATAACTATAACTGAGCCTACACCTATAATTATGCCTGTCATAGTAAGCAGTGAACGAAGCCTGTTTCCGGCGAGAGAGTAAAAAGCCGATCTAATTACTTCGATGATATTATATTATATTATTCGTAAGTCATACACTACCTATTATCATGAGTCATGATCGGTTTTGTTCCTGAAATATGAAATAAAAAATCCTCCCGCATGAATCACGAGAGGACATAAAAAATTTTTTTTTCGTTCTTAACGCGTCATTGCTTCTCTTGATTCTCTTGCTTTAGTCATTATCTCTTCAAAATCAAGCGTAGGATATTCTCCGTTACGATAAACCCAATGGCCATTTATCATAGTGCCTGTAATATCACCAGAACTTCCAGCGTAAACGAGGTATGCCGCAAGATTTTCTTCGTTCACTCCGATATAGTGAGGCTTATCCAGATTTACAAGCACTAAATCTGCAACCCAGCCTTCACGAATCATACCCTTGCGTGAAAATCCAAATGCACGCGCACCTTCATACGTTGCCATTCTCAGAGCATCAACCGCAGGAACACATACAGGATTCATATCAACACCCTTGTGAATCAATGCCGTACTCCTCATCTCTTCCCACATATCTAACCTGTTGTTGCTCGATGCTCCGTCTGTTCCCAATGCAACAGGTACATCACGTTCAAGCCATTTAGGTAACGGCATGATTCCGCTTCCGAGTTTCAGGTTGCTTGATGGATTGTTAACAAGCGTAACGTTCTCAGGAAGATTTGTTTTCGGGTCAAGCCACACAGCATGTGCAAGAGCAAGATACGGAACAGAAAGAAGACCTGATTCATCAAGATATTTTTCTGGGGACATTCCGAGATTATCAAGCTCATTCTTTGTCTCCAAAAAGTGAAAGTGTACACCGAGACCATGAGACTTCGCAGACTCGCATATTACCTTCATGAAATCTATCGGCACTGTATACGGTGCATGAGGGCCAAGCTGAACAGTGATTAATCCCTCGCGGCCATGATAATTTTCTGCAAGTTCAAGATTATTCTGCAATGAACGTTCAAGTTTTCCAGGTTCACCCGCAGTAATCCCTCTGCATAATGCCGCACGTATTCCAGCACTCAATGATGCCTCCGCAACTCTGTCCATTTCAAAATACATGTCAGCGAAGCATGTTGTACCTGTCGAAAGCATTTCGAGAAATGCGCTCAATGTTCCCCAGTAAATATATTCGGGAGTGAGTTTCTCTTCAACAGGCCATATTTTTTTTTGCAGCCATTCCATTAACGGAGCTTCTTCGCCTAGACCGCGTAAGAGTATCATTGCCGCATGTGTGTGTGCATTCACGAATCCTGGAATCACTGCCATTTTTCCATGACCGTAAACTATCTTGTCTGCCGTCGGAGGATTTTTATCCGCGTTCACATCAAGTATCGATTCAATTCTTCCTTTTGAGACAAGAAGATGAACACGTTCTGCCTTTGTTCTTGCGCCGTCAATTATTAATACATCTTTGAATAATGTTGCCATAATTTACTCCTGCCAGTTTTTCATATATTCTGTCTGTTCATCGGTCATGATGTCTATCTCAATTCCGAGCGCAGATAATTTCGATTCCATAACCGCACGGTCTGTTTCATGAGGAACAGGATAAATTCCCGGTTCTAACTGATGAGTGTAGACGTGCAACGCAGATTCTAATTGCAAAGAGAAACTGAGATCCATAATCTCAATCGGATGACCGTCAGCACAGGCCAAGTTCGTGAGTCTTCCTTCACCTAGCAAATTAATTCGTCTTCCGTCCTTCATCACATACGTGTCTATGTTATCGCGCAGGTGTTCAACGTGATCTGACAGCGCAGACAAATCCGGCTTGCTGATTTCAACATCAAAGTGTCCTGCATTCCCCAAGACTACACCGTTCTTCATGCGCATAAAATGTTCCTTGCGAATAACGTGAATGTTCCCCGTGAACGTCAGGAATATATCTCCGATTGCCGATGCCTTCTCCATGCTCATGACACGGAAACCGTCCATTAATGCCTCACATGCTTTATGCGGATCAACTTCCGTTACGACAACATGAGCACCGAAACCTGCCGCTCTCATTGCTGCACCTCTTCCGCACCAGCCGTATCCTACGATGACAACTGTCTTGCCTGCAACAATCATGTTTGTTGTGCGAATGAATCCGTCCCACACAGACTGACCAGTTCCGTATCTGTTATCGAAGAGGTATTTGCTCAATGCGTCATTGACATCAAGCACAGGGAATTTCAATACGCCCTGATTCGCCATTGCTTTCAGTCTTTTTACTCCTGATGTCGTTTCCTCTGATGCTCCGCGAATCTCTGGAATCAATTCCTGTCTCTGTGAATGAACAGTTGCTACTACATCTGCTCCGTCATCAATTATTACGTTGGGCTTGTAGTCGAGTACCTTATTGACGTTGGCGAAGTATTCATCTGTTGACATTCCACGCCTGCTGTAGACATGCACGCCATTCTTCGCGAGTGCCGCACATATATCGTCCTGTGTTGAGAGTGGATTGCTTCCGCATGCCGCTACTCTTGCGCCGAGTTTTGTGAGTGTGATGAGAAGGTTTGCGGTCTTGGCCTCAAGGTGAAGACATGCGGCGATTACTGCACCTTTGAAGGGCTGTTCTGTTCTGTACTTATTGTAGAGAAACTGCATTGAGGGCATATACTGCCACGCCCAATTAATTTTTTTCTGTCCGCGTTCTGCTAAATTGATGTCTGCTACTTCATAATCTGCCATAAATTATTTGAGCCTCCTATAAATTGATGTATGTTTATAATAATATATCATTTCAAATCAACAGAGCCGCCATAAATTCGCATTTACTTGTTCGGAATTATATTATGTACTGTGATATATTTATTTATACTCACACATGAAAACGAAAAGGGACGTGAAACTTTCAATGACGAAAAAATTTCTTGCCTCTCTTATTCTCATCTTAATATGCATTCATTCACAAGCAGCTTATTCACTCGATGAAAGACTTCCCGATAGAGCTACCCTCTCAGCCAACAGAATGAGATTCGATGCTCAGACCGGAG
>CAJOLN010000152.1 GCA_905235395.1 uncultured Synergistales bacterium | reverse complement strand
TGATATTCCAGTTCCGTCATCTTCAACTATGATTCGTAATCTTCCTCCGTCATAGAGTTTCACGTTCACGCGTTTTGCTTTTGCGTCTAATGAATTCTCAACTAATTCCTTCACTGCCGATGCTGGACGTTCTACTACTTCACCGGCAGCTATTCTCATCCATAAATCATATGGTAATGCTTTGATTGAGGGCATATACTCTCCTTAACTCTTTGAGATTAATACATGCCCTATATTATCATTTCATACCCACTCACTTATATCTCTTTTGCTTATTCCCCATCGCATTGGTCTTAAAGGATAATCAATAACACAATAACGACATACAGGAATAGGTTCTGACATTTTCTTAAGAATTTCATCCGCACTAAGATCATCATAAATATCCACATAATCCGCTTTTGTGATTGGTACATTATGATTGAAATATTTATTGAAGTGATGCACATTAGGAGCAAAACTACACGTAAAGAGTTTGCCATGACTCAACATAATGCAGCTATTAGCACGTTCACACATTGCAAAGTTCAGTTTTATGTTGCTGTCTCCTTTAAGATTCACAGGTCTCATTGCAAATGTATCACGCTCATTTTTATTCTGTCCCCATGCCCATCGAAATTCTACTCCGAAACTTTTTGCCTTCTCAGTTATAGTGTTGATGTCAATCTCTATTGGGTATGCTGATACTATTATACCTATGTGGTTATCATGGCAAGACTGCCAGAATTCATTTTCCTGCTTTGAAAGTAGAATCCCATTTGAGAAAATATAAAGATCACAGCATGGAAAATTGTCTCTTGTGATTTTCATTATGCTTAGTATTTCTGGATGCATTAAGGCTTCTCCACCTGAAATGAAAATATACTCGCAATTGTTCCCAAAAATTTCAGACAATCTCATCATATCGCGTCTTAGTTCTTCAATATTAACAAATTCGGGATCGGCCAGGGGAGAAAAGTTATCACATCCACGACAGTTCAGATTGCAATGTTCTACTGCATGGAATCTGAAACCTAATTTATTTGTCTTCTTTTTTAAAGGAAGACGAAGAAAAATCTTTAGTCTCAATTTCAGACAATAAAGCAAATTTTGAAAAAAAATTTTTTGTTTCCCTTAGAGCATTCCACAACAACGAAGGAAGAATCTTTTTGAGTAAACTCTTCATCGCACAATCTCCTGCTCACAAACAAAGGAAGAAATCTCAATAATGAAAAGTGCAAAATGATAAACTAAGCTACTACGAACAATACTTGTCAACCTCCATTCATCTGAAATTTTTCACATATTATATCATACGCGCTTCTTTGCTTTTCTCACTTAACCTGTGCAATATCTTCAACGCTTCCATAGGCGTAATGTTATTTGCGTCAATCTCTGAAAGTTCCTCAATGATTCCATCTCCCTCAGCTGAAAACATCGAAATCTGCCGTCTCAATGCAACCTGCGGCAATGGTGCTGGTATCTTGCTCATGTCTCTGCCTTCATTGCCTTCACGCTCGAATATCTCTAACAGTTCAAACGCTCGTCTCAATACACTGTTTGGCAGTCCCGCTAACCTCGCAACCTCAATCCCGTATGAACGATCCGCAGGACCTTGCACAACCTGATGAAGGAATAATATTCCCTCTGAACCTTCACTTACGGCCATGCTGTAATTTTTCACACCTTCAAGCCTCTCCTCAAGACACGTCAATTCATGATAGTGTGTTGCGAATAACACTCGCGCTTTCGAATTCGCCTGCAAGTATTCAATTACTGACCATGCAATACTCATTCCGTCCCATGTTGCTGTACCTCTTCCAACTTCATCGAGTATGATTAGACTCCTGTCTGTTACATTGTTCAATATATTCGCGGTCTCTAACATCTCAACCATGAATGTGCTTGAACCTCTCACTAAATCATCTCGTGCACCTATTCTCGTGAATACACGGTCAACAAGTCCAATCTCTGCACTCTCAGCAGGAACCCATAACCCAGCCTGCGACATTATCACAATTAGTGCAGACATTCGGAGCCATGTTGATTTGCCCGCCATGTTAGGCCCAGTTAGAATTATTACCCTGCTGTCATGATTCAATGTTACGTCATTGGGTACAAATCCTGAATCTTTCAGCTCACTCTCAATCACTGGATGACGGCCTCCCTTTATGATGATTGAAGTAGATTCATTCACTGAAGGACATACATAGTTACGTTCACGCGCAAGACCCGCAGATGATGCAATGCAGTCAAGAATTCCCAATAGCCTGCCGGTTAATTGAAGCTGCGAACTACGAGACATTACATTATTCACAACCTCTGCATACACTTCTGACTCTATGCGTGAAATCTCTGCTTCACTGTTCATCATTCGCGACTCAAAACTTTTCAGCTCAGGTGTAGTGTATCGCGTTGAACTTACGAGTGTCTGTGTCTGTCTGAAATATTCAGGCTTGAATGCTAATCCTCCCTTTCCAACCTCAAGATAATATCCGAATGCGTTCGTGAAACCTGTCTTGAGCTTTGGTGTCATTGTTGCCTTGCGCTCACGTTCAAGATATTCTGCTAGCCATTTTTCACCTTTCGCTGACATCTCACGCCACGTATCAAGCTCCTGATTGAAACCAGAACGTATGACACGATAATTCCCCAGCATACGCGGAAGTCTGTCCTCTAATGCATGTTCAAGATAGTCCCGTAATTCTTCGAGATTCGGAAGTGTATTTATGAGTTCATTCAAAGGTTCAGGCAGTGAAAGATTCGTTATGTCAGGAATTATTCTGAGCGTCTCTCTGATTGCAGAAAGGTCTAAAGGATTTCCTGTGTTAAGTGCCAGTCTTGAGAGTGAACGTTCAACATCACGTGTGCCTGCGAGATAATCCTGAAGCTCTGAACATTCAAGAGTCGAATCAACAAGTACAGCGATTGCTTTCTGTCTTCGTTCGATTGCATGAATGTCCATTAATGGTCTCAATAGCCAGTCGCGTAATGTCCTGCGTCCCATAGGAGTCCTGCACCTGTCGATAGATGATAACAACGATACGCTATCACCTGACATCTCAGGAATAATCTCAAGATTTCTCTGCGCTGAGGAATCTAAGCTCATATGTCCCTTGAGAATCAACGGTGAAATTTTCAGAATGTCATTGAGAGTGCTGAACTGTGTTGCTGAAAGATATTCGAGTGCTGCCCATGCTGGCCCTGTGCATGGATCTCGATCACTGATTCCGAATCCTTCAAGACGTTTTGCCTTCAATGCGGATTTCAATCTTCCCGCTGAATTTTCCTGCTTGAAGTTTTCAGGTGATACTGCAAGCAAATTATAGCCGTTCATAAATTCAGGAAGGTTCTTTATGTTCGAGGGGTAAAGCACTTCACCTGGAGCAAAAGCAGACAGCACAGCAGACGCATCACGTTCACTGAGAGTACCTGCCTCAAGCCTTCCTGTATCGACTGACAGCAAAGCCATTGAGATTTTGTTTCTCACTGGATACACTGCCGCAAGATGTGCAGACTCACCGCTATTCTCTTCAGGTACATATGTTCCCGGTGTGACGACGCGAATCACTCTGCGTTCTACGAGTCCTTTGGGGTTTGCTTCACCAATCTGCTCACATATCGCTGCCCTGAACCCTGCCTTAATGAGCCTGTCAAGATATGAATTCAATGCATGATACGGAATGCCTGCCATTGGAATTTTTCTCTCAGAGTCCCGTGATGTAACTGCAATTCCAAGAACAGCACCTGCCTGTTTCGCATCATCAAAGAACATTTCATAGAAGTCTCCCATTCGGAAGAGCAATAACGCGTCAGGATATTTTTCTTTGAATGTCTTGTACTGTTCAAGCCATGGAGTTAATTTTATGTCGTCAGGAATCACTTTCATGTTTTTCATACTGCCAGCTTTCAGAGGTTGATAGATTCTCAAGTGCATTTAATATTTTAGCGTATAAGTCCGGCACTCTGACTCTCAAATCTGAAATGTATTCTCGTATTCTCTGACGTTCAGTATGACCTGCGAACGGGCATGCAGCGGCTATTACTGGAAGCTGTAATCTCTTTGCGTCATCGATGATTGCTGATTCATTTGACAGCACTAATGGCCTTATCACTGTTACTCCTGTCCTCGACATGTATGCGACTGGCTGAAAACTTTTTGCTCTTCCTGCGTTGAAAAGGTTCATGAAGAACGTCTCGACTGCATCATCAAGAGAGTGGCCAAGTGCGAGCTTATTGAATCCGTTCTGTGATGCCCATGTGCTGATTATTCCGCGTCTCATGTTCGCACAGAATGAACACGGTGATTTCTCATTGCGAAGTTTTATTATCTCCATGACTGGCTGTTCGATTATCATATAGCGAATATTTTTCTCTCTGCAATATTCTTCGAGGGGAGCTGTATTCATTCCTGTGAGTTTAACTGTGAGAGCTGCAAGTGAAAATTTAACGGGGCTTCGTCTTGCGAATTCCTGAAGTGCATGAAGGAGAATCAAACTGTCCTTGCCTCCCGATAAACCGACAAGAACATTATCACCTGC
>CAJOLN010000151.1 GCA_905235395.1 uncultured Synergistales bacterium | reverse complement strand
CAGAAAAAGTTAATATAGCCAAAATTAAACCTCCTGATAATCTATTTCTAATGTTGCGGACAGCTCTGTTGTTGTGTCCCATGTTTTACTCTTCTGCCATGTCTTGAAAGCACTCCATTTGGGCAAAGGAGCATCATAATCTGGCGGATAGTTAATAGAATCCCAGCGGTCATTATCCCAAAATGAAACAGGATATTCGCGTTTATCGTTCCATTCGAGAGAGCCTACAATGCCTCTCACGAATTCAGGTATGATGTCATGAACTGAATGTTCAATCCAAGCGTAATGTTCCAACCAGTTCTTATCATCCCAGCGAGGCCGTGTGTCACAAATTATGTCTGTATATGTGAATGAGCTGATGATTTGCACTGCCTCCTGAATGACAGCTACAGGAATTGTATAGTCGAACTCGAAGCCGATAACATTGCTGTATGTGCTGACGAAGTCCCATTGCGAATAGTCCCAAAGATTAGGAGAGAGCGTAGCGGAAGCACCTTCACCCCATTCAAGGGAAGCGGAAATCCCAGTTTCGTAGAAAGCACCAACCAGAAGGAGTCTGTAAGGCAAATCGTCCCAAGCAGACACGTCCCAGAAAGTAGAGTCGCTGATGTTGAAGAGTCCACGCTCGAAATCATAAATTACACAAACTGAATCATCAAGAGGTGCAACAGGTGTGATGATATTCCACTGAGACGACAATAAATCCATATGCTCCCAGCTGCACACATCCCAGCGGCAAATGTGATCTGTCAGGTCTATCGGAATAGGTGCAATCGTCAGCTTGATTAAATGTGATCGTGCCGGTTTTGTCTCTTCAATTATTTGCGTCAGAATTTCATGTGTCTGTTCTCCAAGAAAATCAACATCTATCTGGTCATCTTCGTAGTAGCCTCTAACACTAAATGTATGCGGTTCTGTTTGCAATTCCGGCTCGAACCATTCCTTAATTGTTGGAACAAAGCCTAGTTTTTTAAGTACGCTTATTATTGCAGCTTTTGTACCTTTCTTCCTGTGCCATTTGATTGATTCAAGAACTAATTCCCGTTTCGTCTCTATGGGTAATTCAGGCTCGTAGAAATCAACATGCCATTGCCACGCTAACAGGTCAATCACGTTTTCAGGAAGCTCATTTATTCTTGAGACAATAAAAGCCTCCCGAATACTTCGCGAGACTTCCTGCAATTGCGGGTCTGATGCTGTGATTATTGCTTGAACATTTTTATCATTTGCTATTGAGCTTGGAATTATATCTTTCAGCGATATTGTTTCAAGTTCTTTAGCCATCTTCAAGTCCTCCGAATATCAGCGTCATCTTTGACGGAACTGCTAACTCTGAGGCTTTAAGCACTCGGAATGACGGTGAGATTATCTCTGTGCGTTTTGCTCCTGCGGCTATCATTCTGTGATTCAGTTCTGACGGATTCAAATCTCGTCCTAATTTTGAACGCTGCCATTTTACCCAGCCTGTTACTGCCTCACCTATTGCGGCTTGAAGTTCCGTTGACTGTGTAGCCTTTGCTCGGTCAATATAATATTTCACGTTCAGCTCATAATTTACGGTTTTCGGAGAATGTACACTCACACAATCTGTTAGCGGTCTCACGTCATCAGCTCCACACTTCGCAAGCACATTATCAAGCACCTCACTTGAGGGCAATTCACCATTCTTCATGAGGGGGTAAATCTCCACATAACCAGGCTCAATATCGGGCGGCCCAACAACTGCAACATCAATAATATCCTGATGAGCTGACCTCGCATAATATTCATAAGCTCCGCGCGGCCCGGCAACCGAAAAACTTTCCGGCGCAATCTGTATTCGTTCTCTGAAATTTTCATCATTCTCAATATCACTGCCTCCGTAACTCTCTGTTATGTTCGTAACCGTCATCTCAAATGGAAATGGGTCTACCAGCTTTCGTATCTGGCCTGCAATAAATCCGTTCCCCTGAACACCTGAACTGTACATTGCGCTGTTACTATGCCTTCTGTATCGCCTGCTGGAATCTCTAAGGCTTCAGTTGTCGCGAATAAGATATTGCCTCCACCTGGTGATACTCTCGTTCCAAATGGAATAGTAATTACTGCGGGCTGTGCTTCACTCAGTGTGAACTTCAGTGTTGTCATTGCATATGAGGCTTCAAGCCTTGTTACCTCCAGTAATGCACCGAGATGATCAAGATAATCACCTGACGCATAAGCAAGCAAATTCTGTTTGGCCGCATAATCAATCAGACTTCTCTGCTGCACTATGATTAATATTATCGTTTCAAGAAATAATCTTATTGGGTCTCCTTTGGCAAGCGTTCGGCCTGAAAGAGTTTCATATAATGTTATAATTTCGCGCTCAATCTCTTCGGCTGCCTTATCAGCAAATACTATATCCGAAAGTCCTGGAAACAAATCACTCTTCACGAATCTCAATCCTCACTTTTACTTTCAGCCTTCCGTCAACATCACCGTCAAAACTCACGCGCTTAACTTTACATCTTGGCTCGTACTTCCGAATCGCCTGAATGATTTCCGATTGCATTGCTGCCATTGCCTTTGGTGTCGGACGGTCTACCATTACTGCATCAACTCCGAACAACCTATCCATAGGTACACTGTATTTTGACGTTGAGCATATTGTTCTGACATTCTGCACTACCTCTTCTACAACATTATCAGGCGCAAAGTTTATTTCTTCTGGCAGTGTCGATACTTCAAGCTCCATTGTTCACCTCTATGTATTCCTTCAGCTTTAATGACACTTCTACTGCTATTGATGTCCCATGATTGTCGATTATCTCGTGTTTCTCATCTATGCTTTCAAGTACCCAGAGATTATCTCCCTGTGGTTCGCCGTCAAGGATAAAAGGCATTGTGATGTGATTATTCAGGACTTCATAAAGCATATTCAGTTCTTCTTTTGGATTCAGTCCAAGTCCTGCGTCTAATCTGATATTCAGACTAATTGATGCAGGAGATAAGCCGGTGAATTCAAGTAATGCCTTTCCGCCGTGTATTGCATGTTCTGAATATTTCGCGCTCCTCTGAATCTGAAAATCCCGAAATGTTTTCACTCTTTCACTTGAGACTTCAAACACAATATCACCGTATGAGCCAATCATGATTTACCCTCCCGCATAAACATTCCCACTTCCTGTTGCAACACTTGAACCGCAAGATACAGGATCGCCTATTCGTCCTAGCTGTCTGCCATTAACATAGACAGTTCCGCTTCCTGATGAGAGACTGCCAGCATGACTGTCGTGCGGAACTTCTGGGTGTGTGCATGTATGAACTGCCCACGAGTCGCCTTGACGGTGCGCAGGTATATCATTCACAAA
>CAJOLN010000150.1 GCA_905235395.1 uncultured Synergistales bacterium | reverse complement strand
ATTTGGTCTATACGCATTACTACTCCTGCTGCTGCAAGTGCCATGTCACCATATGCTGACATCAAAGAGTTCATGATAATTTGTGATATGCTCATCAGCCAGAGGTCAAGACACGAAGGTATTCCTATTGCAAGAACTCCGAATGCGATTCCCTTTCTGATTCTGAAGTGCTTTATGTGAATGCTCAGTGATGAATGTCCTGACAGAAAATATCCGGCACAATATATCGCTCCAACAATTATGCTTATGCTTGTTGCTATTGCCGCTCCCCTTATGCCCCAGCCTAACCATAGTATCATTATCGGGTCGAGTATGACGTTCAACATGTTGCTGAGTATCTGCCATATCATTGCTCCTGCGGCGTGTTCTTCTGCTCTCATTATTCCTCCGCAGGCCATGCTGAATAACATGAACGGTGCTGATGCGATTACGATTGTGAGATAATCATATGCAAGTTTAAATGTCTCTGGACTTGCTCCTATCGCACGTAATATTCTCTCGATGAAGAACATGAACATCACTGCCATAATCACACCGACAGATACAGCTGTCCATACACAAAATGAGGCTATAGAGTTCGCCTGTTCAGTTTCACCTGCTCCAAGTGAACGTGATATGAATGACATTGCTCCGGCCATGAAAATTATTCCCATTGCAATTAGAATAAGGAACACGGGGGCTGCTAATGATACTGCCGCTAATTGTAAGGGGTCATTCGTCTGTGCGATAAAAAACGTGTCCGCAAGGTTATAGATGAGAAGCATAATTTCTACAACAATTGCAGGAATTATATTTGATATTACTTGTCTGTGAATCTTTCTGCTTTCTTCAGGAATGTTAAACATGTTTCGCTGTAATCCCTCCGGGAAATTATTTCAAGTCTGTTAGGGTTATCATTCAGGGTTAAGGGTTCACGCACTGAATGTTCAATCACAAGTATACATTCATCATCAAACAGCAGGAGTAAATCTTTGAGTGCAGGAAATGAATCACACCAGCCGGAATTATACGGAGGATCTGCAAATATAATATTGAACTTCATTTCACGCTTCACAAGCCATGATATGCCCCTTCTAACATCAAGACTCAGTACAATATTTTCACCCGCACTCTGCTTTATATCATCTGCTCTGCTTCTCACGCTCTCTATGAAGACACATGAATCTGCACCGCGTTTCAGTGCCTCCATTCCTACATGGCCTGTCCCTGCAAATACATCAAGGAATGCTGAACAATTCACCTTATCGCCGAGTATGCTGAACATTGCAGATAACACTCTGCTTGATGTTGGCCGCACTTCCTTCATGATAATCTTTGTGCAATATCATTGAGCGCATTTCTTACTGACGGTGTGAGGAATGCGTCCGCTGTTTTGTCGGGCCTCAATATAAATCCTTCTGCCTTTGGTGATATGCTGATATAAAATTTCTGTTCAAACTCATCATCACTCGTCAGTGTCTCAAGCAGATAGTTCTTATTATCAGAATCAACAAAACATCTTCCAAATCTCCAGAACGCTTTATGCTTATCATCTTTGCCTGTAATGTTCTTCAGGCTCTCTATGTCCTCACGCGTAATCATGCGGCTAATCTTTATGTGCATTTCCTCTGAATTTCTCCTGTCTGCCGTAAATGTTTTTCTCTTTCTGAATCTTAACCTGTATATATTCCTGCCTTCACTCAGCCACTTACGCTCATACTTCGTTGTGATTGTCCTCGATGGATTCACTTCATAGCTCAATGCCTCTAATGCTTCATGACAAGATAACACCCTCTGAACTTCAAGAGAATATTCTTCGTCGTCTGTCAGCATTTCAAATATTCCTTCAACTTTAAGAACTGCCGCTAATCCGCCAGAGAAATCTTTTGCAGTTACTCTCCTGTGAGCGTTCTTACTGCCTGGCCATGGACAAGGGAACTGCATTATGATTCGGTCAAATGATTCATCAGCAAAGAGTTCACGTAACATGTATCTTGCATCTGTATTGATGATACGAAGGTTATTCAGTCCTGCCGCACGTCTCGCACATCGCAATACGCATGCCTGTGAAATTTCAACGCCGTAAAGAAAAATTTGCGGGTTAGCTTTTGCATATTGCACTGTGAATTCTCCGTTGCCGAATCCTATTTCAAGTTCTGTGTGATTCTCAGCAGGCAGAAACTTTCCGCTCTCAGGAAAAATTATCACTCCGTACTGAGGTTTTGCCTGTGTGGTTGCACTCAGAATGTCCATGTGAAATCAGGAAGCCCCTCCTCAAGTACTCGTGCTTTTATGTCGTTCATGATTTCCTGAAGCGATTTTTCATCTCTGCCCTCACAGCGTAATACTATCATCGGCTGTGTGTTCGATGCCCGTATCAATCCCCAGCCATTTGGATACATTATTCGTACTCCGTCAATCGAAACGCACTCATGTTCCTTCTGTGCTTTCGCGGTTATTTTTTCAACAATGGGAAATTTCGTGTCATCATCACAGGGGATTCTAATTTCATCTGTTGATGAGTAAACTGGAATTGAAAGCATTAAACGTGAAAGTGATTCGTGCCTTTCAGACATGATTCGCAAAAGACGACCGGCAGAATAACACGCGTCATCATGACCGAAGAATTCATCTGCAAAGAACATATGACCAGAATATTCACCTGCAAACAATGCACCTATCTCGCGCATTTTGGCCTTGATTAGCGAGTGCCCTGACTTACAGAACAGAGGGTGTCCTCCGAATTTCTCTGCGAGTTCTGGAAGTATCATACTGCATTTAGGTTCAACAATTACATCTGCTCCGTGATGATTCGCTAGTATGTCCTTCCAGTACAGCGTCATCAATCTATCTCCGAATATCACATTGCCTTTGTCATCTACAACTCCTAATCTGTCTGCGTCTCCGTCAAATGCAAATCCAACGTCTGCATGTTCAGTTATGACACGTTCAATCAATGCCTGTAAGTTTTCGCGCTTCTGAGGGTCTGGGTGATGATTCGGAAAATGTCCGTCTGGTTCATCGAATATTGATATGCATTCACAGCCGAGTCCCTCAAAGAATTTTTTTGCAGTCAGTCCTGCCGTTCCGTTTCCTGAATCGCATACTACCTTGAATTTTTTCGAGAACGGAACATCAAACTTAGACACAAGCATGCTCACATACTCATCATTTATATCTGCGTGTGTGAGTTTTCCAGTTCCTGTTTCAAAATTTTCTCCCTCTGCAATCAGCCTCATGTTGCGAACATCTTCACCGTAAAGAGTGCCGCGTTCAAAGCAAAGTTTCAATCCGTTCATGTCCGATGGATTATGCGAACCTGTAATCATTACGCCTCCGTCAAAACCGAATCGTAT
>CAJOLN010000149.1 GCA_905235395.1 uncultured Synergistales bacterium | reverse complement strand
GTAGGAGTTGATCCTGTAGTTTTTGGAATGATAATGATGACTACTGTAACATTCGGCGTAATGACTCCTCCCGTTGGAACTGGCCTTTATGCTGTAAGTGATATTATGGGCTGTCCAATTCAGGAAACAGTACGTTATGGCTGGATGTTCTATCTCGCTGTCATTCTCGTAGTTGTCTTTATGGTCTTCTTCCCTGAAGCTGTATTATGGTTGCCGAACCTCGTATACGGAGCGTAAATCATGAGTGAATTCTCTGAACGCTGGCAGAACATCACAAACGAAAAAAGTTACACTCAAAAATTCTGGCTGTCTTTAATACGCGATGTACTTGGCCATGATTACCCAGAGCAGTATATTCAGTTTGAGAAAAAGATTAAGTTGTCTCACGTAAGCTACATTGATGCATATATCCCCTCAACCGGAATCATAATCGAACAGAAATCACCTGACGTTAATCTTGATGTACCCGCAAAACAATCTGACGGTGAAACAGCAACTCCGTTTGAACAGGCCAAAAGATATTATGACTGGCTGCCTCTCTCAATGAAAGGACGTTATATTATCGTATCAAATTTTCGGGAGTTCAGAATTCATGACATGGAAGACCCTCATGCTGAACCTAACGTTATTATGCTTGAGGACATCGAAGCACAGAAAAATAATCTTGCGTTCCTGGTGAAACCTGACAGAGATTACAGGCATGAAGAAGAACTCTCAATGCAGGCAGGTGAACTTGCAGACAAGTTATATCGTGAACTCCTGAAACGTTACATCAATCCCAAAGATGAAACCTCAATGAAGAACCTTAATGTCTTCTGTGTAAGAATAGTTTTCTTGCTTTACGCTGAAGATTCGGGTCTCCTGAAAAAATTTCAGTTTCACGATTACTTGAAAGCAAGAACAAGAACAGCAAGACAGTCATTAATTGAACTGTTCAGAGTGTTAGACCAGCAGAAAGAAAACAGAGATCCGTATCTCGATGATGACCTCAAAGCATTTCCATACATCAACGGAGGACTCTTTCATGATACTGATATAGTCATTCCTCAGCTTGACGGCGAACCCATACGAATAATACTCGAAGACATGAGTGAAGGCTTCGACTGGAGCAAAATATCTCCGACAATATTCGGATCAATCTTCGAGAATATTTTACGGCATTCAAAGGACAGGCATTCAGGAGGCATTCACTATACATCAGTGCAGAACATTCACAGGGTAATCAAGCCTCTGTTCCTTGATGAACTGAATCAGGAACTCGAAGAGATAATTACATCTCAATCAGACGGCAGGAAAAAGAAACTCGAAATCTTCAGAGAGAAATTAACTAAGCTGAAATTCTTTGATCCTGCATGCGGTTCAGGTAACTTTCTGACTGAAACATATCTTTCACTATGCAGATTAGAGCACAGGGTCATAAAGGAACTTGGCCTCATTCCGTTTCTGAGTGTATCAATTGAACAGTTTTACGGTCTTGAGATTCATGATTTCGCGGTTGATGTTGCACGTACAGCGTTATGGATCTCACAGATTCAGATGTTCCGTGAAGTGAATCCGAATGATAAGCCAGATGAAAAACTTCTGCCCCTGAAGACTAAAGCACATATTGAAAAATGTAATGCACTCCTCGAAGACTGGAACGTTCACGTAAAGCCCGATGAATATCTGTACATCATAAGCAATCCTCCGTTCTTGGGTTATTCAGGTCAGACGAAGGAACAGAAAGATGAAATTGCAAAAGTGTTAGGAGAGGATTTCGACAAGGCAGGGAAATTAGATTACGTTGCAGGCTGGTACTACAAGGCAGAAAAGTTAATGAGGGGAAATGCATCAAAAGCAGCATTTGTATCAACGAGTTCAATATGTCAGGGAGAACAGGCATGTTATATGTGGAAGCCGCTATTAGGGAAATACGGAATGCACATTGATTTTGCACATCAGGAATTCAAATGGTACAGTGAAGCAAAAGAACAGGCACAGGTACATGTAATAGTTGTTGGCGTAAGTCATGCGGATAAGGCCGGAACAATGAGATGCATATATGATTCAGAAGGAGTATCGTATGTACGGAACATAAACGCGTATCTTATCGGAGGGCCTAATGTATATGCAGAAGCGAGAGATGAATGTGTGAGTGAACTTGCACCCGCAATGATACTGGGAGGAATTCCAAGAGACGGAGGAAATCTCATAATGACTCGTGAAGAGTATGAAGAACTGACTGATTCCTATCCCTTTGCGAAGGTTCTGATTCGTCCATTCATGGGGGGAAGGGATTTCATTCAGAGAGTTCCGAGATATTGCTTATGGCTCGTTGATGTAAATCCTGGAATCATAAAAAAGTGTCCTCCAGTAATGGAACGTATAAAGGCAGTTCGTGAGTTCAGGCTTCAAAGTACGAGAGCAGCGACACAAAAGAAGGCAGAAACACCTGCACTGTTTGCTGAGATAAGAGACTGCAAGACAAATTACGTTGCAATTCCGAGAACATCATCAGGAACGAGAAAATATATTCCAATCGACTGGCTGAATTCTGAAGTAATACCAGGTGATTCACTGCATACAGTCGAAAATGCAGGCCTATATCATTTCGGAGTTCTCACGTCGCGTATACATATGGGGTGGATGCGAAGAGTATGCGGTCGTCTCAAAAATGATTACAGATACTCGAACACGATAGTCTACAACTGTTTTGCGTGGCCAAGTCCAACCCCAAAGCAGAAAGCACAAATCGAATCTACAGCGCAGGAGATTCTTGATGCCCGTGCGAAATATCCTGACACTTCATTTGCGGATCTCTACAACGATATGATTATGCCTCTTGAGCTGAAGCGTGCGCATGAACGCAATGATGAGGCTGTGTGTGCTGCGTATGGTTGGAGGAAGAATATAGCTGAGGAGGATATAGTGATGAATCTCTTCCGGCTGTATTATGATGCAATTGGCGAGACGATAGAGGAGATTAATGAATGAGACTGAGTGATGTGATAAAATAGGGACAACATTGAGGGGAGTTGTACCCTATTTTGAGTGGTAGAGGTCAAACTTCAACCTCATTAGGAACACTCGTTACCAGTTCTTAATTATCGTCCAAATCCTTAGAATGATAAGAACGAAGCTCGCAAACCAGTAGAGAAATTCGGCAAGAGACTTAACTTTAGCGAAGAAGCCTTGCCGTTTTTCTTTTCTGGGCTGTTTGCTTTTAGGCTTTTTAGCCATTGGGCATTCACCCGACTTTCTCACGGTGGACTTCCTCGTTTAGTGGGCCGTGAATCCCATTACGAGCCCCTCGTGGAAAGTATTATATCAGACTAAAACTTTTCGTAGCCCTCTCCTG
>CAJOLN010000148.1 GCA_905235395.1 uncultured Synergistales bacterium | reverse complement strand
AAGGACTGGTAAAGCGAGTATAATTTGAATAAAGGAGAGATGAGGAATGCATTACAGGAAATTTGGAAATAAGTATTATGTGAGAATGGACAGAGGCGAGGAGATAATCTCAAATCTGAAGGCACTATGTGAATCGGAGGAGATAAGATTAGGAGAGGTAAAGGCATTAGGAGCAGTAAATGATTTCACAGTAGGATTATTCAACACGCAAGAAAAGAAATATCACTCGAACAATTTCAAATTTGACGCTGAAATAGTGAGTTTCTGGGGAACAGTGACAACAATGAACGGCGAAGTGTATTTGCACATTCACATGAGTGCAGGTGACGGAGAAGGCCATGTATACGGAGGGCATTTGAACCGAGCGGTAGTGAGTGCGACATGTGAGATGATAGTGGAAGTATCAGAAGGGACAGTAGAACGGAAATACAGTGAAGAAATTGGATTGAATTTATTTGAATTTATTGACTGATGAATTAACCGGTCTGCTCACTCGCAAAACATTTCATGAGCGTGCCGGAAATATTTTGAAAACCTCAGAAGGATTGGCAGTAGTATGGTTAAATCTGGATAACTTCAAGATGTACAACAAGAGATTTGGCTTTACTGCGGGAGATGAATTACTGAGAGAGACCGCTGGAATAATCAGCACAATCTTTTCACATAACAGTTTGAGCGCAAGATTCAGTGATGATAACTTTGTGATACTGACAGACTGGTCAAGCGTGGAGATGAACACGGAGATGATACAGCAATATCTCTATGAATACCGTGAAGATGTATCACTGAGACTTAGAGCCGGAATATATTTTCCGTCTAAGAATGAAGATATACGATCATCATGTGACCGAGCGAAGTTAGCATGTGACAGTATCAGGAAGAACCATAGTATGAACTCGTGTATGTTTCATGAGGGAATGAGCCGGAAGCTGGCATTACAGCAATATATATTAGACACGTTGAACGTAGCGTTAAAACAGGACAGGATATGTGTATTATATCAGCCAATAGTGCGCTTATCGAACGGGAAGATATGTGAGACAGAAGCCTTAACGCGGTGGCATGACCCAGAAACCGGAGCGATATCGCCGTCAGAATTTGTTCCAACCTTAGAGCAATACCGTGAGATACACAAACTTGATATTCATGCATTAAGGCAAGTATGTGAAGACTGCCGAACACGAATAGAGAGAGGACTTCCCATAGTACCCGTATCAATTAATTTATCGAGATTAGATTTTGAATTATGCAATATATTTCATGAGGTAGAACTGGCAGTAGAGACAAATGGGATAGGGCGTGAGGATATAAGGATAGAGATAACGGAGAGTGCGAATGAAGATGACGGAGCGATATTGAACTTAGGAATAGAGAAATTTCGTTCAATGGGATATGAGGTATGGATGGACGATTTTGGTTCAGGATATTCATCATTGAATGTACTGAAGGATTATAACTTTGACACGATAAAGTTTGATATGAAATTTCTGCGAGGATTTGACATAAAGAAATCGGAGAAGGCGAAATATATAATAAGTTCAAATTTATCAATGGCGAGATTAATGGGAATGGAGGCATTAGCGGAAGGAGTAGAGAATGAAGAGCAGCTAGAGTATTTGCAAACGATAGGATTTGACAAGGCGCAAGGGTATTATTTTGGTCGTCCGATGAGATATGAAGAGATATTCAGGTTAGGGAGGGAAATAGAGATAAGGGAATAAATATTTGTTACAATAATCCCAATCCAGAAAGCAAAAACAGGAGGGGATTATAATATGTTGAATCATGAAATCAACCGTTTAATATCATTTTCACTTCACCACGAGTTAATAACCCCGCAGGACGTGATATATGCCACAAATTCAATAATCGGGATACTGGGAGTAAACGAGTTTGAATTTGAGGAAATCACGGAGGAATTTGGGAAATCGCCTGACGGAATATTGTCGAAGATACTGGACTGGTCAGTAGAACATGGACTGATAGAGGACACGGAAACGGAACGAGATTTACTTGACACGAAGTTAATGGGAGCATTAACGCCGAGACCGTCAGATGTGATAGGGAAATTTGAGGAACTGAGGGGACAATCACCGTTAGACGCAACGAATTACTTTTATGCGTTAGGGGTATCATCGAACTACATACGTTCAGAACGTACAGCGAAAAATATCTGCTGGAAGACGAAGACAGAATTCGGAGACTTGGACATCACGATAAACATGTCGAAGCCGGAGAAAGACCCACGAGACATAGCGAAGGCACGAGCGATGAAATCAACGGGCTATCCTAAGTGTCTGTTATGCAAAGAGAACGAAGGGTTTTACGGGCATCATGGACACCCTGCGCGTCAGAACATCAGATTAATTCCTGTGAAGCTCAACGGTCGGAACTGGTATTTTCAGTATTCACCATACAGCTACTACAACGAGCATTGCATAGTGCTTGATGAAAATCATGTGCCGATGTTAATTTCACGAGAGACATTCGAGAACCTGTTTGCATTCATTGAGAAGTTTCCGCATTACTTCGTTGGCTCAAACGCAGATTTGCCAATAGTGGGAGGTTCAATCTTGTCGCATGACCATTATCAGGGAGGGCGGTATGTGTTTGCAATGGACACTGCGCCATATGAAAAGATGTATGACGCTCATGACCCCGACATCAAAGCTGGTCGAATAGCATGGCCGATGTCAGCGATAAGGTTACGTTCAAGAAAACCTGAAAAGCTGAGTGAACTTGCGGACAGGATACTGAGTGCATGGCGGGAATGGACAGATGAGAGTGCAGGAGTGTTAGCGTATTCGGACGGTGAACCTCACAACACGATAACTCCGATAGCGAGACGAAATGGAGAGGAATACGAACTAGATTTAGTTCTGCGAAACAACCGAACGAGTGAAGAACACCCGTTGGGAATATTCCACCCGCATGCAGAGGTACATCACATCAAGAAGGAGAACATAGGATTGATTGAGGTTATGGGACTTGCGGTATTGCCAGCGAGGTTGAAGAAAGCACTAGAACTCATCAATCAGGAATGGAATGCGGGACATGAAACGCTATCAGAGGAACTCCAAGCTCATGAAGTATGGTATGAGACACTCAGGAAGAAGTATGACGGCCTGAAAGGAGAATCAGAAGTAAAGAGTATGCTTCGAGATGAAGTGGGGCATGTATTCTCGCAGGTATTATCAGACAGCGGAGTATTCAAGAGGAATGCGGAAGGAATTGCGGCATTTGATAAGTTTTCAGAGAGTGTAATGAAGTAAGGAAACGCAGATTTACTATGACCGACTGAGGGATTTGTGTCTGATGGACGATGTACTGATGAGCAAATGCTTCGTTGGTCATAATGAATGCATTGACATTTTAATACGAGTGATACTAGGGCGAGATGATTTAACGATACAGTCATCGGAGATACAGAAGAATATCAAGGGAATAGGAAGGGGAATAGTACTTCCGGAGGTGTATGTGATTTTCATCACCGAACATGACGTACTGAAATGCGGTCTACCGATGTACACGATAGAACGAATAATCCAAGAGACCGGGACATCATTCAATGACAGGACGCATATTATCTATGTGAATGGTGAACACCGGGATGTGAACACGGCACTAGGAAGACTAGTACATGATTTATTCTGCCGAAGAGTGGGAGAAGTATATCATGAGGAATTAGCGGCGAGATTGAGACATTTTAAGGAGGACAAGAGCACAATGGCAGATATGAATGACACGTGGGCATCAATGCTGGAAGTCGAGGCGGAGAAAGTAGCGGAGAAATGAGTAGAGAAAGAGAAGAAAACCATTGCCTCAAGAATGATTGAAGCCGGTGAAGCTCTAACGAAAGTTGTAGAATATACAGAACTTTCAATGTCAAAAGTAAAAAGGTTAGCGAAAAAATTGCAGACTAAAGAAGTCTTATGAAGCACCAGGAGGAAATGAAGCGTAATGTGGTATGAATTTCTGCTTGAAGGTCTGAAGAAATTTGCGGGAGAAATCATCGGGATAATCCTGATTACGATTGTGCTGTCAATGTTTCCAGGATTGCGTGATGTGTTCAAGAAATACAAGAAGCTGAAGAAGGAAGATGAAGAAGATGCAGAAGTAAGGCATGCATTGGAGAAAATCCAGAAACAGCTTGAAACGCGTCAGGAGACAGAGAAGGCATCAACGCAGAACTCAGAAGAGGAAGAGAAACGGAGAGCTGAGAAACAGAGACAGCTTGAGGAAGAAATACGTCGAAAGGAAGAGGCGTTAAGGCAGGCGGAAGCTCAAAAGGCAGAAGAGGCCAGACTCAGAGCAGAAACAGAGAGACAACTAGAGGCGCAACGGCAGGAGCTTGAACGAGAAAAAGCTAAACCGAAACTTCCCCCAATGAGTGATAGTGAGTTTCTGGAACTGTGCAAATCCGGCGATGCCCGAAAAGTTGAAAAAGCCATAAAGAACGGTGCAAAAGTCAACGCTAAGGACAATTCCGGCTGGACAGCTTTAATGTCGGCAGCCTCGTCTGACAGAACAGAAATAGCAGAATTACTCCTGAAGCATGGTGCTGATGTCAATGCTAAGCACAATATTATCGGCAGGACAGCTTTAATGTGGGCAGCAGAGAACGGCCACACAGAAGTAGCAGAATTACTCCTGAAGAATGGTGCTGATGTCAACGCTAAGACCAATATCGGTTGGACGGCTTTAATGTTGGCAAAAGGCAACACAGAAACCGAAGACCTCCTGCGCAGATATGGAGCAAAATATTAAGTATAAATCACTCTCAAAAGCTCGTAACCATTTCAAGATTGATTGCGAGCTTTTATAGTATAATTATCGCATTCAAGGGGTAAAAATTTCTTCAAATATTTCAAACGAGGGAGTGATAATTTTGAGTCGCCTTAGCATTATGCCAGAGACGAAAGTCCAAGCGACTGTTGAATCTCTGCATAAAGATTTAGAACGC
>CAJOLN010000147.1 GCA_905235395.1 uncultured Synergistales bacterium | reverse complement strand
TGATTTCATGAATCTATTTGCGATTCATCTTCACCCAATGACATTGAAACTCTTATTGCCCGTTGGAATTTCATTCTATACATTTCAGACTTTGGGATACGTGATTGATGTTTATCGCGGAACAACGAAAGCAGAAAAACATTTCGGGATTTATGCGGCGTTCATATCGTTCTTTCCTCAGTTAGTTGCAGGTCCAATCGAACGAACAAATAATCTTCTTCCTCAGATAAAAGCACATCATGAATTCAATTATGAGCAGGCAGTTTACGGATTAAAGCTAATGGCGTGGGGATTATTCAAGAAACTTGTTGTATCAGATAATCTTGCTGCTGAAGTAGATAAAATATTCGAGAATCTTCATGACTATAACGGCTTCGTTCTCATACTTGCATCATTATATTTCACCCTTCAGATATACTGCGACTTCTCAGGCTACTCTGACATTGCACGGGGAAGTTCAAAGCTATTCGGAATCGAATTGATGCATAATTTCAGAAGTCCGTATTTCTCGGCGAGTATTCATGAATTCTGGTCGAGGTGGCATATCTCATTGAGCACATGGTTTCGTGATTACGTTTACATTCCTCTTGGGGGAAATCGTGTTAGCAAGTTCAGGCATAACATGAATCTCATGATTACATTCATTGTCTCTGGGTTATGGCATGGTGCAAACTGGACATTCGTTGTGTGGGGAGGTCTTCATGGCCTGGCACAGATAATCGAGAATGCTTTTGTGAATCGCAAAGAGGTTCACGGATTTATGTGGCTGATCAGAGTTGTATGCGTATTCATATTATGTTCAGCATTATGGGTGTTCTTCAGAGCACAAACTCTCAGTGATGCTATGTACATCTTAACTCACATGTTCAACGGCATTAGTAAAATTTCAAAGAGAGTTTTCTTGTGTTTCCTGTTCGGAGGTCTGACTGTCGCAATATACGATTATATTTCCCTCGTGAAATCTCAGGAAGCGATCAGTCTCATCAATAACAGAAGCACATTCACAAAATGGTTAGCATACATATCGCTTGTACTGGCAGTTCTTATATTCTCACCGAAAGGAGCAGCAACTGAATTTGTGTATTTTCAGTTCTAAACGTCATGAAAAAATTTCTCGTTAAACTTTCTGCATTCATTCTCGCTGTGTCATCAATCTTGTTGATTTTGAACTGGCTGTACTTTCCAATTGCAACAGAGAGTCAGACATACGGCGCGGAAAAATACCGTGATATGCCTGAACACATACAGATATGCAATTTCGGTTCAAGTCATGGTGAATACGGATTCAATTACGACGGTGTGAGTGATAAGTTTTCGTGTTTCAACTTTGCTCTCAACTCACAGACTCTTATGTACGACTACAGAATCCTTCAGCATTATATTGACCGTATTGATGAAGGAGGAATCGTAATCATAGCTGCATCATACTTCTCATTCTTTGGAAGGCCGGAAACAGAGGCAAAATCATTTATCTCTCTGAATAACCGCTACTATAAGATACTGCCGCCTGAACTGATAAAAAATTATGACATCATAACCGACTACATCATCAACTATCTTCCTATCCTCACGTTTGACATAAAGAAAGCGTTCAATGCAATTCGCGGAGTAAAGACTGTGGAAGAAATACAAACAGCAGAAACACTTGATGACATAAAAGAAGTCGGAAAAAAGAGAGCCGATTATCATTTTAACGGAATAAAATCTAATGAGAACGGCAGTATTAGATTCAGCAATGAGAAAATAGATTCACTCTATAAGATCATTGAACTATGCATGAACAGAAAACTAATTCCAATACTCGTAACAACTCCATGTCTCACGGAATATTCATCACACTTCAAGAATGATTCGGAATTCATGAAGGCGTTTCATTCGGTTATCGATGAAGTGATACGCACAACAGGAATCAGATACTACGATTATTCCGAAGATGAAAGGTTCTCGCATGACCGCAAGCTGTTCCGTGATACAGATCATCTCAACCCGAACGGAGCATTGAAATTCACGAACATACTCGTTAATGATGTTATGAATGACCTGAAACATTAACTGTCTGAGAATCAAAATCCTCCCGAATTATTCTGCATTGCCGGGAGGATTATTGATTGCATAGAATTAGTTTTTGCATTTCATTTTAGATTATGCCGCTGGAATTAGATTTTGTATCTGAAGTTCCTTCACCGCCGCAAGCACTGACTGCACACCATTCATGTTTGGGTCTTGCGCTTCGTCCTCTCTGCTTACTGGTTCTATTATCGGAGTACCTCTCGCAACTGTAGCTGTGAGTTCTGATTTTTCAGATTCATAATCACGATTGAGTTCACTTCTTGCCTTCGCCGCAATTGCCGCCGCATTAGCCGCAACCTGTTTGTCCTGTCCTGATGGATCTGCTGGTGCACTTGCCGCTATTTGAACCTTCTGCATGTTCCGCAGAGTTTCTTCTGGTGTAGCTCCCTGCTTGAGCTTTATGGGAACTTCTCCGCCCGTGATGTAACGTTTTCCGTCCGGGCCTTCCGTGTATGTGTAGCTTATTGCTCCGCCGAATTCTCCTGCCGCCGCCTTATGCGCTGCTTCATGTGCAATCACTTCATTCTGAATACTTTTGAGTTCTCGTACCTGCGAATCTTTTTCGTCCTCTGCTTTATCCTTCTTCTTTGAGGCTTCTCGCTTCTCCGATTCAGACTTGATGATGTTCTGAGTGTCTTCGGTCTTCTGGTCTTTCTTCCTTAAAGCATCTTGGGCTTCCTGCTTCTGACTCTGCAAATCTTCAGTTGCTATTCCTCCGTTCACTCGATTCAGAGCCTCTTCACTGCCCTTCATCGTTACTGACGCTCCTGTGATGTAACGTTTCCCGTCAGTGCCCATATTGTAATGATAGACCGTGTGAACCTGCGCAGAGTTTCCGAGCTTGGCCTTCAGTGCCTGTTCCTCCGCTAATATCTCCTGTTCCTTTGCCTGCTTTGACTGGTCTACTTCCTTGACATGATTCACATTCTGAACTCGCGATACTTGCTGTACAGGCTCTAAGTATCCCGCAGAAAGCATCGATGTTACCTGCATACTAACACACCTCCTTGTACGCACATTATACTAGATTTTCATCATTAACTCCCATAATATTAACTCGAAACCCTGCCACCCTTCTGAATGATTCGTCTTCTCAAGATATGATAGCCTTATTGACTTGGCCATGAACTTTTTGATTGCATTCTTCTTCCCGAAATTCTTCAACGCTATTCTTGCCTTATTCATTGCGTAATTGCTCGCTCCTGTTGCCTTCAATGCATCGTCTGAATTCTTGAAGCATGAGATGATTAATGCAGGACGTAACCTGTTCGTTATTGCTGTGAGCGTAATGATAAGAGGGTTAGTGCGAAGATATTTCAATGAACGAATCACATCATAAGGCTTATTTTCGCAAACACTATCAAGAAATATTAACTGCGCTCTTCCTCCCTCATCAAATGATAAGTTCTCAACATCAGAAATATTTATATCCCTTCCCTGAGAATATAACAATAACTTGTGAACTTCTGAACGCAATTCCTCTTGTGATTCAATCGTATCAACTAGTAACTGTGAAGCATCTGGTGCTAATTTGAATCCTTCTTCTTTGGCGAGATTGATTAGCCAGTCTTTGCGTTTCCATGCTGGGATTTGTGCTTCTGCTTTGATGAACGTGATCTGATTCGTTACTGGCTTTAGATTCTTTGTGTCCGTGTTGAACATCAGAATCATAATGCAGTCTGCTTTGTCGTCCTCAATCAATGCTGAGAATGATTCGGGGAATTCACCGAGAGTTTCAGAGTTCTCAATCACGATAGCCTCACGTGATGCAAATAGCCCCGGTGTGATTGCATTCTCAAAAAGTTTCTGCCATGTCCCGAATGTCTGGGCTTCATATTTCCCTGTGAGAGGCCAGCCATTTTTTGCTAGTGAGTTTAATGTTTCATTGAGCTGTCTGCGCTGTGATTCTGAATTTTCAATTGCTATTATGTGCGGCATGTTGAATAGATAAAAACCCTCCCGCTTAAACAGGAGGGCATATGTGCTTTTATCCTTTTATGACGATATTCACTAATTTATCAGGAACAGTTATTACCTTCACTACTTCATGACCCATAAGCCTGTCCTGAATCATTTTCTCTGACATTATGCTTCTCTCAAGTTCTGACTTCTCCATTCCCGCAGGACGTTCAAACTTTCCGCGTACCTTTCCGTTAATCTGCGCGACTATCGTAACGCTGTCCTTTACGAGTGATTCATCATCTGCACTTGGCCATGCCTCAAGACAAAGCATGTTCTGATGTCCGAGCATCTGCCATAATTCTTCTGTGATGTGAGGGCAGAAAGGTGATAAGCAGTTAAGCAAAACATCAACGGCTTCACGTTTGAGTGTCCATGAATCAGCACTCGAATCATTCAGAGCGTAAACGGCATTCACGAGTTCCATTAATCTGGCTATGGCTGTGTTGAACTGTTTCTCATCGTAAATGTCATGTGTAACATCTCGAATTGTTGTGTGAATTTTCCTTTTCAGCTCACGAAGTTTTGAATCCTTAATCGCATTCATTGGAATAATTTTATCCCCGTGTGCCTTGAGTGCCTCTGCATTCTCCTCAACATATCTCCATACTCGATTCAGGAATCTATGTGCACCTTCTACGTTTCTGTCAGACCACTCTAAATCGTTGTTTGGTGGTGCGGCAAATAATATGAAGAGTCTGATTGTATCTGCTCCGTATTTCTTCACCATTTCTGTGGGGTCTACCGTGTTGCCGAGTGATTTCGACATCTTTGCTCCGTCTTTAATTACCATTCCCTGAGTGAGTAATCTCGTAAATGGCTCTCTGTATTTCGTAAGCCCTATATCAGTTAGGAACTTCGCGAAGAACCTTGCGTATATCAAATGCAGACATGCGTGTTCAATTCCGCCGATGTATTGATCAACGGGCATCCAGTAATCGACATCTGATTTCTCAAACGGTGCTTTGTCGTCTCCTGGTGAACAATATCTGTCGAAGTACCATGACGAACAGAAGAACGTATCCATAGTATCAGCTTCACGTCTTGCAGGGCCTCCGCAATGAGGGCATGTAGTGTTCAGGAATTCGGGAAGGTCGAGCAATGGTGAATGTCCAACTTCTTTTACCTCTACGTCTTCAGGAAGTCTCACGGGTAATTGGTCTTCAGGTACAGGAACAACTCCGCACTTGTCGCAATACACGAATGGAATCGGAGTTCCCCAGTAACGCTGACGTGATATGAGCCAGTCTCGTAACTTGAAATTCACCTCACGCTTGCAGATATTTTCTTTCTCTCCCCAGTCTATCATGGCCTTGATTGCATCTGATGTCTTCATTCCGTTGAAGTTCTCAGAGTTGCAAACTATTCCGTCTTCCTCGAATGCATGTGTCATCGTTGAGCCGTCAAGAACAGTACCGTCTGAAGGGTTAATCACGGGGATAATCGGAATATCATACTTGCGGCAGAAATCGAAGTCTCTCTGATCGTGTGCAGGTACTCCCATTATTGCGCCTGTTCCGTAATCGATGAGAATATAGTTTGCAATCCATATTGGAATCTTCTTGCCAGTTACCGGATGAATTCCATAGAACGGAGTCTTGAAACCGAGTTTTTCTGCTCCTGCATCAGAACGTTCAATTGAAGATTGAGAACTCACAAGACTAACGAACTCTGAAAGTTTCTGTGCGTCTTCAGCATTCATTGAATCTTTCATGCGTTTCACAAGTTCATGTTCGGGTGCTAATGCTATGAATGTGATTCCGTATACCGTATCGAAACGTGTCGTGAATGCTTCAAGCTCATAATTCAGTTCTGGAATTTTGAACGATAACCTTGCACCTTCTGAACGTCCAATCCAATTCGTTTGCATTATGCGTACACGTCGAGGCCATCCGCCTAAATCTTTTTCTATGTCGTCAAGCAATTCCTGTGCATAATCCGTTATCTTTATGAACCATTGCTTTAAATTCTTTTTCGTTACGGGTGTTCCGCATCTCCAGCAGCCGCCTTCTACTACCTGTTCATTCGCTAATACTGTTCCGCATGTACTGCACCAATTCACTGGAGCTTCTTTCTGAAAGACGATACCTTTCTTGTACATTTGAAGGAATATCCATTGATTCCATTTGTAATATTCGGGAAGGCAGGTTATAGCTTCGCGTCTCCAGTCGTAACTGTAGCCCATTCGCTTTAATTGTTCAGTCATGTATGCGATATTCGAGAGTGTCCAGTCATGCGGACGTGTTTTGTATTTTATTGCGGCATTTTCAGCAGGCATTCCGAATGAATCGAATCCTATTGTGTATAATACATTCTTTCCGTTCTTGCGTAAGAATCGTGCGAGTACATCACCGATTGAATAATTTCTGATATGTCCCATGTGGAGAGCACCGGAGGGATACGGGAACATTTCGAGACAGAAGAACTTTTCCTTTGAGGGATCAGTGTGAGATTCAAAGCAGTGTGATTCATTCCAACGTTCCTGCCATTTTTGTTCTATATTTGCGAAATCATAAGGCATTAAGATATTGAAACCTCCTTTGATATTTCACGAAATTATACAACAGCAATAAAATCAATCGCATA
>CAJOLN010000146.1 GCA_905235395.1 uncultured Synergistales bacterium | reverse complement strand
CATTTTCAGACAATATATTTCACGCTCCATTTTTCATTTGCGTATAATTGTATCAGCCTGACGTTTTAATTTCCGCGATTGTATCTCTGATTGCTGCTGCCCTCTCAAAATTCAATTCTTCAACTGCTTCCCACATTGCATGTTCAAGTTCTTCTATGCTCATTTTCCCTCGTGATTTCTGAGTCGTCTTCTTTGTCTTGGCCTTCGGTGAATCATCATGCACTTCATCTCCGAATGCATTTGCGAGTTCAGGAGGCAGTAAGTCAGCTATTTCTTTTCGTATGCTTCTGGGAGTTATGTTATGTTCCTTATTGAATGCAAGCTGTTTATCGCGTCTTCGTTTGGTCTCATTCACTGCCTTGCTTATGCTGTCAGTCATCTCATCTGCATACAGTATTATATGACTGTTGATATTCCTCGCGGCACGTCCCATAATCTGAATCAGTGAACGATAAGAACGCAGATATCCTTCACGATCGGCATCGAGAATTGCGACAAACGTAACTTCAGGCAAGTCCATTCCCTCACGAAGAAGATTAATCCCAACAAGAACATCAATGCTTCCGGATCTCAAATCACGAATCAGTTCTGCACGTTCAAATGTATTCAGCTCCGAATGAATGTATTTCACCTTGAACTTCAAATCCCTCAGATAATCGGCCAGGTCTTCAGAACCTCTCTTTGTGAGTGTGAGCACTAATGCACGTTCACCTTTTTCTGTTATGTCTCTGAGTTTGTCGATGAGGTCATCAATTTGTGTCTTTGCGGGAAGAACTTCAACCTCTGGGTCAGGAATGCCTGTAGGACGTATAATCTGTTCAGCGATTAAAGACGATGCTTTAAGCTCATAGTCTCCAGGAGTTGCGGAAACAAATATTGCCTGACGCATTCGAGCTTCAAATTCATTCCATTCAAGCGGACGGTTATCCATGCATGACGGTAATCTGAATCCATTCTCAACAAGTACTTTCTTTCGTGCCCTGTCTCCATTGAACATTCCCCTGACCTGCGGGAGTGTGATATGTGATTCATCGACTATGCATATGTAATCTTCAGGGAAGAAATCAACCAGCGTTCCAGGAGGATCACCGTGCTTTCTTCCGTCTAGATACACGGAATAATTCTCAATGCCTGAACAGTATCCTGCTTCCTGTAACATCTCTAAATCGTACAGCGTTCTCATTCTGATTCTCTGAGCTTCAACAACTTTTCCCTGAGCTTTGAATTCATTCTCTATTTTTGAAAGTTCACTCTCAATTAATGGTACTGATTTTTCAATTGCGTCATTCTGAGTAACATAATGCTGTGCAGGGAAAATTGATGCTTCATTCACGCGTTCAATGACATGGCCTGTTAAAGGGTGAACTATATCTATGCGTTCAATTTCATCATCAAAGAATGTGATTCGTATGCAGAAATCTTCTTCGTATGCCGGAAATATTTCTATTGTGTCGCCTCTTACGCGGAACTTTCCGGGTTCGGGAGTGAAGTCGCTGCGTTCATAGTAATTCATCACGAGACGTTCAAGGAAATCGCGCATGTCTATTGTGTCATGAACTGCGAATGAGATTATTGCGTCCTCGTATGCTTTCTTCTGGCCAAGTCCGTATATGCATGAGACACTTGCAACGACAATCACATCTCTGCGTTCAATTAGTGCTTTCGTTGCCGCGAGCCTCAAACGTTCAATGCGTTCATTGATTGAAGCGTCCTTCTCGATGTAGGTATCACTCTGAGGGATATATGCTTCGGGCTGATAGTAATCGTAATAGCTGACGAAATAGCGGACTGCATTCTCAGGGAAGAAATTCTTGAACTCGGAATATAATTGAGCGGCTAAAGTTTTATTGTGAGCGAGGACTAAAGCGGGACGATTGAGATTAGCGATTACGTTTGCGATTGTGAAAGTTTTTCCGCTTCCAGTTACGCCCATTAACGTTTGGAATCTATTCTTATTAATGAGGCTTTGAGTTAACGTTTCAATTGCTTCAGTCTGATCTCCGGAAGGGGGCCACTGAGAATGAAGCACAAAATTTTTCGAGGTATTCATGAAATGATTCAACCTTTCTGAATTCGTTTGAATGATTCTATATCAATTGCAAAATGTTTTTTTTTGTATTAACATTATCATTATTATCTATTTTATATCAAGGAGGGAAACATTTTGAAAAAGATAAAAGCATTTTTATTTTTCGCGTTTGTAGTTTCATGTTTCTTCAATATCATCATTGGAAGCCCTGCATCTGGAGATGTACAGATTAAGGGGAAGACTCTGGGATCAATCTCAGATATAGTGAAGGAGACGACAGGTTCAGAGTTCCCGGAGATACCGAAGCATTCACTGATGTTTGTGGAGAGACTTCCAACCAGCGACAACAACAGTTACATTTTGCCTCATGTATTCACGATCAACAATGACGGTTCACGCGCAAAGGAATATACTCTGCCTCGAATCAACAACGTCGGGCAGATGCAAACAGATACTGACAATAATGTCGTGAAGATGATGAAGGTCGCGCTCTCTCAGGCTTCTGGTACAGCACGCACTGCTGTATATTTTGCGGGAGGAAGCCAAGCAAATCAAATTCCGTATATGGCTCAGGATTTGGATTTCAAGAATGACAATATTACAGCTAAGGACTTAACAGGAGATAACCTGATTGAGAAAATTATCTGGGGTCTTGATACTATGACAGTCAAGGGTGCTCCGTACAAAGAATATTTTGTTACGGCTGTAACAGATACAATGGCGAACACTGGTTTTGTCAGGATTGGTATGCACGCTAAAACCGAATATAGCGTATATGGTTCTTGGTATAGTAACCTTTTTACTTCCTCTAGCGGTATTAACGGAGTTGGAATTGCGGCAGGAGATTTTGACGGCGACGGTTACAGGAATGACCTCGCTGTATGCTTCAGTGACGTCAATTACGTTAGACTTCGTGTTTACACGTTAACGTATCACGGGGTAGGCGATTTCAGATTTGAGGAAAAATATAGTTATACCATTTATATGGGCGTCTATAGGAGGTATGACGCCAGGCGGGCCGGTGCTCATGTGATTGCGGGAGATTTTGACGGCGATGGCAAGACAGAAATTGCAACACTGAACAGAACGGATATTATTGGGGATGATAGAATCAGAATCAACATCTTCAAGTATGATGCTTCTTCCAAAAACTGGAGTGTTGGTGAGTTAAATTTCTTCTTAGGAAGCTCTTCTTCTTCTGTGGGATCAGCATTTAAAGCTGCAAGGGCAGATTTGGACGGCGATGGTAAAGATGAGATTGCGCTTCTTCATCTCTTTTATAGCGGAGGACTCAAATATCGGGCAAAACTCACAAGAGTGTACTGCGATTACGGAAGCATACAACCCCAACATGATTATACGCATGACTTAGACGGAATAGAAGCAACAAATATCGAAAATAAGTATTATTATGTCGATGAAACAATATCAATCACAGCAGGCCCT
>CAJOLN010000145.1 GCA_905235395.1 uncultured Synergistales bacterium | reverse complement strand
ACAGGAATTCCGAGAGCCTCGCAGAAATTGAGCATGAGCAATATTTATCCCGCCTTGCGTTTGTGAGAGGAATACCTACAGTGATACCTTTTGGAGTCGCAAGAGTCGGGGACAAATACGGGTCATTGTTCGAGTTTGCAGACGCACAGACCCTAAGCAAATACATATCTGAACACCCGCAGGAGCTTGACGGAATAATCACGAAATATGCAGGCTTGCTTGATACTTTTCACAGATCGGAGTTTAAGCCCGGAGAACTGCCCGCAGTGAAGGACGTATATATATCTTGTCTTGATGAGATTGCAGGATTCCTTCCCGCTGAAGTAAAAGACAGGCTGATATATCTTCTGCGTTCGATGCCGGATGACTTTCACGCGCTTCACGGGGATATTCACCCGAACAATGTCATGATTTCCGGCAGTAATTTAACCGTGATAGATATTGATAATTTGAGCATGGGAAACAGGGTATTTGATTTCGGCATACTTTTCTTCAGCTTCGTTGCATTCAATGAGAGTTACCCGGAAAACGTGAAATTTCTCGGCCTTGACGCTGAAACCGACAAAAAGATTTACAGAGGGCTTCTGCGTCATTGTTTCGGTGAATATGATTCAAGCATTGAGGACAAAATAAAGGCTGCGGGATATATGCGAATGATTTATGTTCTGGCTGTGAAACTGGCGGACGCAGAAAAATACAGAGCCGGGATCGAAAACACCGTGAAGAATCTTGAGGAGCTTTGCTGGCGCGTTCAAAGTTTAACGATATGAGCAGGATTTTACGGTGAAATTTACCGTGAGGCTTTCGAGGATAAAGTATGCTTTGAAATTCTGCCTATGTTCGATTCGCCGAAATTTGAAGCTGACCTTAAAGCAAATATTGATTTCTTCCGTGAAGGGGCTGTGAGTTTTTCATTTCTTCCATCATCGTCTTAAACTATCGGTATTTGTCAAGATTCCTCTGTAAACTACCCAAAACTAAAGCATTTGGGGTTTCTCGCGCGCTTGTTCTAATAAAGTGTCGCTTGTATATAAGGTACTATAATGCAATCTCAAATTATCACAGAGGCGGTTTCATCATGAAACATACAACATGGTCGGCACTTCTTCTTTTCTCGCTGCCAAGCATAGGAATGCAGCTCGTAAACGACACATATCAGGCAGCAGACGGATATTTTATCTCAAACTACATAGGTGCTTCAGCATTTGCGGCGGAAAACATAATCTTTCCCCCGACATTTATTCTTGCAAGCACGGGCTTAATGTTCGGAAGCGGTACTAGTGCCTTGGCATCGTATTATCTGGGACAAAAAGATTCTCACAGAGCCAATCAGCTTTTCACAGCAATGACCGTAATACTTTTCATTCTCGGATTAATTTTGTCATCTGCACTATACATTTTGATTCCGTCAATTGCGAGATTCTTGGGTGTGCCGGAAAATATGATCCCTTCATGCGCTGAATACGGGCGAGTCTTAGCTGTCTTTATGCCGCTGCAGATATTGAACATCTCATTTCAGCCGTTACTTATTGCGGCGGAGAAACCCGGTCTCGGTCTCACTGTATCAATAGTGAATGCGATACTGAATATATTTCTTGACTGGTTAATGGTTGCAGTTCTGAGACAAAGATTATTCGGTGCAGCTCTTGCTACGGGTATTGCGTGGTTCATGAGCGCATTTATTCCCTTCATATACTTCTTCAGGAAGACAAGCAAACTTCACTTCACGGATATTAGCTTTGATTTACGAGCAATGATTAAGGCTGCTTACAATGGCTCGTCAGAAATGATTGACTCTGTAGCCTATGCAATTGTCGCGATGATCTTCAACAGTCAGCTTCTGAAATATGCGGGTGAAAACGGAGTCGCAAGCTATGCAGTAACTGAATACATTAGCAGTGCGCCTCTTGCGGCCTTCATGGGAGTATCTATGAGCATTACCCCTCAGGTAGCATACGCGCTCGGCGAAGGAAACAAGGACGAACTTCACCACATACGCAATACAGGCGCTATGATAATGGGAATAATGGGAGTAATTATGACGGCGATCGGGATTCTTTCATCAAATTTGATTGCAAGCGTCTTTGTCGGTTATGATGAGGGACTGAAGGCTACAGCGGTTGAAGCGTTAAGATTTGTGTCATTGTCATATTTCCCGCTTGGACTCACTACTTTTTCGTCAGCATTCTTTACGGGAATGAATGACGGAACTTTCTCGCTTATGATTGCAGCCTCAAAAGGTTTCGTCCTTCCCACGTCATTACTGTTTATCCTTCCTGCTTTGATGGGATTGAAGGGGATATGGCTGGCGAATCCTTTGTCTGAAATGATGACGGTATTTCTTGCTCTGTTATTATTCGCGGTGTACAATCGTAAAAATTTATTGTAGCTTGTAGCAGGGAAGAAAAATATCAGTGAATACGTTTGTCGATAAATTCCTTGCGAACGTTCAGAAATTTCCAGATAAACCCGCCGTTATGGACATTCGCGGGACATATACATACAGTGAGTTGAACCGCCGCTCAGGCTTCTTAGCGTCAGAAATTCTCCGAATCACAAATGGGGATAACTCACGAATCGCAATACTCTTACCGCGAACGAAAGAATATATGACCGCCTTAATTGCCGTAATACGTTCGGGCTGTGCTGCTGTTCCTTTGGACTCCGAATATCCCGAAGAGCGCATACAGTCAGTGCTGAAAGATTCCGGCTGTAAATTGTGCATAACGACATCAGAGCTTTCACGGAATGCAGAAAATTTCCCGGTAATGATTGCCGATGAAGTTTTGAGTGATATTCCTCATGAAGAATACACGTTGAATCTTTCTGACCCGTCAAAAGAAGGTTTGCTCATATATACTATACATCAGGTTCAACGGGAAAACCTAAAGGAGTCATTCACCGGCAGTCAATTTTCTCATGCGTATATGATGCAATCGAAGAGTATTATCAATTCACGGAGAACGATGTTATTGGCGCAATGGCAGGCTTCATGTTTATTGCTTCTGTTCAAGACATTGTATCGCTTATCGCCGGAGGAAATCTCTATATTACAAGCGAGGAAGAGCGCAAGAATGTTGACATGCTCTATAACATTATCATCAAGAAACACATAACGGGCATGTATATTCCTCCGAAGATGTTCACGGTAATGCGTGAGCTTTATGGAAGGCTGCCGCTGAATTATGTTTTGTTGGGCGGAGAAAAGTTCAAGGGCAAATACCCTATGGACGGAAATCTCCTAGAGACATACGCATCTAGTGAGTCCTTCATTTCGCTGATGCACAGAACAGGAGACGGAGACCCATATATGCTCGGACATCCTGTGCGCGGCGTTCAAGTGTTCCTAATTGACGAGAGCGGTAAGAGAATCACTGAACCGGGCATTGTCGGAGAATTATGCGTAGTCGGCCCATATCTTGCGAACGGCTATAACAATCTCCCGGAAGAAACCGCAGAAAAGTTTGTTGATTGTCCGTTCCCATCAGGTCTCC
>CAJOLN010000144.1 GCA_905235395.1 uncultured Synergistales bacterium | reverse complement strand
ATCTTGACCATGACCGAAAAAGTTGGTATAATGCGTCCAGCGTCCAGCGTAATTTATTCCCAAAATCATTAATCACTTTTCTTAGAATTGTTGTTTCTGCATTTCTGGCCTTATCAATTCTTACGTTTCTTTGTAGTTTTTATTACAATTTGCCACAGCATTTAGTTGACCCAGAAGGTGCGACTGATTACAAAAATGAGTTAAACAAATTTTGGATGCAGGGACGAGAAGGTTTTGCTTATGGCCGGGCTAACAACGATGGCTACAATAGCATATACCAGTACGAAAACAATATGTCCATTCCAATACTCATAATAGGTTCATCTCACATGCTGGCGGAAGAAGTGATGCTAGAAGAGAACGCAGCGTCTTTGCTTTCAAAATTATCTGGCAGGATAGCCTACAACACAGGCATGGGGGGACACAGCTTTATAAATTGTGCTGCCAACTTTGACAATGCAATAAAAAAATATAAACCTAATGAATATGCAATCATAGAGACGCACTCGGTGAACTTTTCTGATGAAGAGCTAAAACATATTCTCAATAAAGATGTCTTCAAGAGAACAGCATTCGATAAAGGAATAGCCGCATTGATTAGGAAAAATCCATTTTTGAGATTATTGTATCGTCAATTCTTTGTCTCTCTGGTTAGAGATATTACAATGCCCAAGAACTATAATAGCTCAAACTATTCGCACCGAGAAAATACCGACGCATTACTTTCTGAAGTACTTGGCGGCCTTAAACGCACGGCTTCATCATATGACGTGAATCTGATTATTGCATATCACCCTCCTGTATCACTCAATAAGGACGGAACTTTAAGTATCAATAAGAGTCCTGATATTGAAAAGCAATTTTCAGATTTATGTGCTCAGAATGGAATCTATTTCCTCAATATGAGAAGTCGATTCCTTAATGAATATGCAGAAAATCATACTCTGCCTTATGGATTCTTCAATACATCTGTTGGAAAGGGACACATGAACAGATACGGACATCGAATGTTTGCAGAAGAGATATACAAACTTATAAAAAGAATCGAGGCTCAATCATGATATTCACATCTTTAGCTTTCATGATCTTCTTTGCGGCTGTTCTCATCGGAACGTTCATCATTCAGTGCTTCTTCAATGACAGAATAAAATTCTGTTTCCTCCTCACTGCAAGCTATTTCTTCTATGGCTGGTGGGATTGGCGATTCTGTTTTCTTCTCCTGTTCGTAACTCTCACATCATATATCACTGCTCTTCATTCTGAGAACAAAACGGCATACGTAACAGGAGTATCAATTCCTTTAATCGTTCTGGGAATATTCAAATACTTCAACTTCTTTCTCGATTCGATTGCTCAGCTTTCATGCCATGAGATAACCGCTCTCAAAATCATTCTGCCTGTCGGAATTTCATTTTATACGTTTCAGGCTCTAAGTTACGTCATAGATGTTCACAGAAAGAAGATAAACGCAGAGAAAGATTTTGTCAGGCTCGCATTGTACATATCGTTCTTTCCTCAGTTAGTTGCAGGCCCAATCGTAAGAGCTTCGGACTTCCTTCCGCAATTATATGAATCATCAAGAAGACTTAATGCCGAAAATTTTTCGAGAGGCATTCAGTTAATGGCAATGGGATTCTTCAAGAAGGCAGTGCTTGCAGATCATCTTTCTGTATTCGTTGATGACGTTTTCAGAGTTCCCGTTGCATTTCAATGGGCAACAATTATTCTCGCTGTATGCTCTTATTCCCTCCAGATATATTTTGATTTCTCCGGCTACTCTGATATTGCTTCAGGATGTGCAAAATGTCTCGGCTATGATTTCAATATTAACTTCAACCTTCCGTACATCTCATCAAGCATAACTGAGTTCTGGAGACGCTGGCATATAAGTTTATCCGGCTGGCTTCGTGATTATCTGTATATTCCTCTTGGAGGAAACAGAAAAGGCAGAGTTAGGCAGCTTGTGAATCTCATGATTACGATGATACTCGGAGGTTTATGGCACGGAGCAAACTGGACATTTGTCTTCTGGGGAGGTCTTAACGGATTAGCTTTGTGCTGTGAGAAAATTTTTGTGCGTCATGAACATAAAGACATTCTCATAGTGAAACTAGCAAAGATTCTTTCCGTATTCGTGTTTATATCTTTCACATGGATATTCTTCAGGGCTTCAAATTTCTCTGATGCATGGCTCATTCTCAGGGGAATATTCACGTTACAGAATGGAATTGTTCAGCCGTTCTTCTGGTCATTCGCAGCGTTTGCACTGTTGCTTATCTCTGAACTCTCAGCAGTATTCAAATCACATCGTCAGCATCTTTCATCTGTGAACGGATATTATCCCGTCATGAATCTGGACAGCATATCAGGATTGACTACATTTTTTGTGTTTGTCGGAATAATTTTAGGACTGGCATTCACTGGAGAGAATCCATTCATATACTTCCAGTTTTAAGCAGAAATTTCCCCTCTCACTATTTCGGGAGGGGATTTGATTTATCAGCTTCCAAATTTCCTTCTTGCTCTCAGCAAGTCATCTTCAGCTCGTATCACTGTTCCGTTCATCGTAAGCGTTATAGAATTTACAATATATGTCACATTCAGACAGATGTTTTTCGGTAAGCAGCGAAAGGATGTGTTCGTACACGTTTTTCAACAGGAGGAAGCTGCATATAATCACCGTATTGTGCACGAAGCCATTTGTCATAGCCTATAGGAGCTTTATACTTTTTGCCTTCGAACTCAACATCAATGAATGAATCGAAAACATCCTTACTGCAATACCCAAATCCCCACACAGAAAAATTCCCGACTCGCTTTGTGTCTTCTAAAACATAGCGTTTGGAATTCTCAATAAGTTTTTCCACAAAATAATATCGCGAGAATAATCTGAGAATTAACCTTACAGAATGCACTGAAATCTTTCTGAAGATATTCCCTTTTGTAGGCTTGAGAATGTTATGTAACCTCGCTGAATTCATTTTATTCAGAATATCACGCTTAATTAACATTTTTCTCAGGATATTGTCATCATCTGGCGCATTGTCGTAAACGAATATATCAACAGATACACCGAATTTTTCTCTTCGACCTTCATCAACAAATGTCTCAGTATCACAAACTTTTCCGAAAGAAAAAATCCATTTTGAATCATTCTCGAAGCAGCGAAGTTCATATTGCGGATTGTAACCGTTGAACTCATTCATGAACCTCTCGTAATCAGGGCGAAGCATACCAACATCAATATCATCATCCCAAGGGATAAAGCCCTTATGCCGAATTGCTCCTAAAAGAGTTCCGCAGTCAATCCAATAATTGATTTTTCGTTCGTCACAGAATTTCGCAATCACATCAAGAATCTCAATCTCTGTCTTCTTGATCTCTTCAAGTGTCATCTCTCTCATCTTGCTGACTCCTGAAGACCTGCGAACAAAAATTTATGTGTGGAAATGTGAAAAGATTTGTTGATTAATGAGCAAACATTACCGATACCCGATACCCGATACCCGATACCCGATACCCGATACCCGAT
>CAJOLN010000143.1 GCA_905235395.1 uncultured Synergistales bacterium | reverse complement strand
GGAAGTCAGGTAACACTGGCGCAGGTTCGTGATGCAACAGGCAGTACGAGGAAATTCATTTTGCCGATACTGGAATACTTTGACGCAAAGAAATATACCAGAAGAACAGGTGATTATCGTGTCGTGCTGTGATGTTCAGACACAGAAGAAGAGGTTGACGGAATTATCCCACACAAGCGGTTGAGCAGCGAAGATAGGTCCGGCGGACTTACAGGAAGTGTTATCGGGAATACCTCAGATTTACGGTGAAAGAGTTTTAGCCTCATGGAACGGCAACGAAGACGCAGCGATATTTGAACTTGATGAGAAGCGTTATGGGATTCTCACCATAGATTTCATTACACCCGTAGTTGATGATGCATTCACATGGGGACAGATAGCGGCGGCAAATTCAATCAGTGATGTCTTTGCTATGGGAGGAAGACCTTTAGTTGCGTTGAATGTCGTATGCTTTCCAACAAAATATCTTGAGCTTGATGTTCTGAAACGTATTCTTGAAGGAGGATTTGAACGCGTAAGAAGTGCAGGTGCGTTTTTGGTTGGAGGTCATAGCGTGCAAGATGATGAACCTAAATACGGTCTTGTAGTTTACGGTGAAGCGGAGAAGTCCAAACTTTGGAGGACGTCAGGAGCACGTGAAGGAGACAAATTGATTCTCACGAAGCCAATAGGAACAGGAATAGCGATAACGGCAATCAAAGCAGGGATGATTGAAGATGAGAGAACGCGAATTCAGGCAGAAGAAAACATGAAGAAACTGAACATGATAGAACTCAATGATGAACTTCATGAACACGTTCACGCCGCAACTGATGTAACGGGTTTCGGTCTTGGCGACATGCTGAATGAATCTCTTGACTGTCATCTTAACATTAAGAGCATACCATTGATTGACGGAGTGAAAGAACTCGCAGACATGGGATTAATTCCCGAAGGAGCATACAGGAATCAATCTGCATATGAGAAGTATGTTGATATGAATCAAAATGAATTCGAACAGTCAGATTTGGATATGCTGTATGACGCTCAGACTTCAGGAGGATTATTGCTTGCAGTGAGTTCAGAGAGGGCAGATGAGATTCTGAATCACATTCGCAAAAAAAATTTTGAGTTTGCATGTATAATTGGAAAATTCCTGAATGGAACAGGAAAGATAAAAATTTCGGAGGTAATTTAACAGTGAAAAAGTTAATCGCAATATCACTCATGTTGTCTCTATTAGCGGGTCAGGCATATGCGCTCAGCGATAGGTTGTTTCAGGTTGCCTTGCTTCAGTCCCTCATGCAGGGAGAATATGACGGTGTAATCACTGTAGGCGAGTTGAAGGCTTACGGCGATACGGGCATAGGAACGTTTCAGTCAGTGAACGGTGAAATGATTGTGCTTGATGGTGTGGTCTACAGAGCATTATGGGACGGAAGCGTTGAAGTTGCTTCTGATGATGAGACTGTGCCGTTCTCAAACGTAACCTTCTTTGACGCTGACATACAGAAAGAAAATATCAAAGCCTCATCGTTTGATGATGTGAAGAAAATTCTGAATGCTATTGTTGACGAACGCGGAAGAAATCAGTTCTACATGGCCAGGATTGACGGCGTAATGTCATCGATTCTTGTGCGCAGTGAGCTTGCACAGGAAAAACCCTATAAGACTCTTGACGTAGCACTGAAGACAGATCAGCGCGAATTCACATACGAAAATATTCGTGGAACTGTTGTTGCGTTATACTGCCCTGATTACATGGACGGACTTAACACTTACGGCTGGCATCTTCACTTTGTCTCTGAGGACAGGCAGAAGGGCGGACACGTTTTGAATCTTTCATTTGATAACGCAAAATTATCAATGGACATAATCAGCGAGTTCAGTATGATTGTTCCTAATCGTGAGAGCTTTAACGATAAAGGCCTATCGTTGAACATGAAAGAGGCAATACAGCAGGTAGAAGGAAATTAAACGCGAAAGGAAAATACTAACACGATGGAAAAGCATGAACTGGTTATCATCGGAGCAGGCCCGGCAGGAATGTCGGCGGCAATTTATGGAAGACGTTCGGGTCTTGATGTTCTTGTGCTTGAACGTGCAGCAGCAGGAGGCCAGATAAATAACACTGACGAAATCGAAAATTATCCAGGCATTGCTCACGCTACAGGCCCAGAGATAGGCGAGATGATGAAGAATCATGCGCTGAAGTTCAACACAGAGATTCGCATGGTAGATGACAGCAAAGTAGAGTTACGCGGCGACAAGAAGATAGTCATCACGAAGAAGAGCGGAGAGACTAACGAGATTGAAGCCGAAGCAATAATCGTAGCAACAGGCGCACACTTCCGCAGGCTAGGCTGTGAAGGTGAAGCAGAACATATCGGTCAAGGTGTGAGCTTCTGTGCTGTATGTGACGGTGCATTCTTTGAGGATTTAGAGGTTGCAGTTGTCGGAGGAGGAAACACGGCAGTTGAAGAAGGAACGTATTTAACGAAATTTGCATCGAAGGTTTACATCATTCACAGACGAGATGAATTCAGAGCAGACAGAGCGGCAATCGCACAGGCACTTTCAAACCCGAAAATTGAGCCGGTCTACAACACTGTAGTTGAGAAAATTGAAGGCGACGGTATGGTTGAGAATCTCGTCCTAAAGAATGTGCGGACAGGAGAGAAATCAAATCTCAATGTCGCAGGTTATTCATGTTCGTAGGCCAAGAACCTGATGATGAATGTGTACGAGGACTTGTTGATTCAGAAAAAGGCGGTTGGATTAAGACCAATGAGAAAATGGAAACATCTGTTGAAGGCATCTTTGCGGCAGGAGACGTGAGAAGCAAATATCTGCGTCAGGTAATCACAGCGGCATCTGACGGTGCAGTTGCGGCAATGGCGGCAAGTTCATACATCAATGAACAGTTACATCTTCGTTCGACACTTCTTGATCCTGATGAAGTGAAAGCATTCTTCTATTCGAGCATTGATGAATCACAGGTGAAACTTTCAAATGCTGTTGAGAAATATGCAAAGTCCAAAGGCATAAACATTTCTGTGATTGACGGTTACCGTAATGCAAGAATGACAGAGAAACTTGGCCTCAAGAATAAACTTCCAGCAATTGCGGTGATAAAGAAAGGAACAGTTGAGAAGGTTACGACAGTGAAAAGCGAATCGGAAATTGAAAACGCTTTAGCATAAAAAAAGATTTCAGATAAAATTATATCTGGATTAAATTAGGGGGTTAAGAAATGTACAAGCTCATCACCAATAATCCAGAACTTCATCACGATGTCAAAAACTCAGAACTCATTGAAGGTTCTGCTCTTGATGTTTTGATTCATGTCCGAAGTCTTGTGCATTTAGGTTCTCTTCTTTTAACTCACCCTCTTTGCGGTAATCTCAGACCTAATCATCAGCCCTTCAGATCTATTTTGATTGATGAAAAAAATGGTCTTGCAGATTTGGATTCACTCTCACTGATTGAAGAAGCTGTACGCATATATCAGTCATGCAGAACAATCACTCCTCATGAACTTGATTCTTCAGGGCGTATTGATTATGCATACATTGATTCTGAACTGATGAGAGAGAGCTTAGAGCAGTATGGCATGATGAAAAATGCGGACATAAAAGCTGCTCCATTATTGTTATTGAAGAAGGAGGTATTGAATTGAAACTTGAATTGCATAAGCTGAGTGTGAAATCTCTGAAGTTCGGAGACAAGACCGGCTTCAAAGACGGAACGCTCACAGTAAACAAGGCAGAACTTCTCGAAATTATTTCTGAAGATCCGCTTTTGGGTAAGAACATTGACGTTGATATTGCGATGCCCGGCGAGAAAACTCGAATCATTCCCGTGAAGGACGTAATAGAACCTCGCTGGAAAATCGAAGGAAGCGGTCAGGTATTTCCTGGAATGATAAGCGATGTTGAAACTGTAGGTGAAGGAAAGACACTCGTATTATCCGGCTGTGCTGTATTAACCGCAGGAAAGATAGTACGTTTTCAGGAAGGCATTATCGATATGTCAGGGCCAGGTGCAGAATACACACCGTATTCAAAGACATGCAACGTAGTACTTGTTCTTGAACCTTCAGATCCGAACATGGACAAACATGATTACGAAAAGGCATGCAGAATCGCAGGACTGAAAGCAGCAGCATATCTCGCAAAGTCATGTGCAGAATCGGATTCAGAATCTGAGATTGAGACATACGAGTATGCAGACATTAAGACCGGAATGAATTCTCTTCCTGAACTTCCGAAGGTCGGTTATCTCTATATGTTGCAGACACAGGGACTTCTTCATGATACGTATCTTTACGGCGTTGATGTGAAGCGTATCCTTCCGACAATAATATCGCCTCTCGAAGTAATGGACGGAGCAATAGTATCCGGCAACTGCGTATCAGCATGCGATAAGAACAGCACGTATTCACATCAGAATAACCCTGTTATCGCTGACATGCTGAAGAGGCACGGAAAAGATTTCAACTTTGTAGCCTGCATAGTAACGAATGAGAATGTAACTCTTGCCGACAAACGAAGAAGTTCAAGTTACGCAACTAAACTTGCTCATATGCTTGGCCTTGACGGAATCGTAATCACAGAAGAAGGATTCGGAAATCCAGACGCAGATTTAATCATGAACTGCTGGAAGGCAGAACGATATGGAATCAAGACTGCATTGCTTACAGATGAATATGCAGGTCAGGACGGAGCATCACAATCACTTGCTGATTCATGTCCAGAAGGAAACGCTTGTGTTACGGCAGGGAATGCGAATGAAGTCATTCATCTTCCAGCAATGGAAAAAGTCATCGGCTATGCAGAAGAAGCAAATGTTATCGCTGGAGGCTGGAACGGTTCACTCTCAGAAGACGGAAGCATAACGGTTGAGCTTCAGGCAATAACAGGTTCAACAAGTGAGCTGGGCTATACGAAACTCGGAGCATATACGCTTTAATGTGAGGTGATAGATATGGCATTCAGAGTTGTTCATTACATCAACCAATTCTACGCAGGCATAGGTGGAGAAGAGAAAGCTGACTACATGCCTGAAATTCGTGAAGGTGTAGTTGGGCCGGGCATGGCGTTTAAGGGAGCGTTCAAAGGAGAAGCCGAAATCGTTGCAACAGTTATATGCGGAGATTCATATTTTGCGTCGAACATGGACGAAGCCACTGCGAAGATACTCGATATGATTCGTGAGTACAAGCCTGATGCATTCATTGCAGGGCCTGCGTTCAATGCCGGACGTTACGGTACTGCATGCGGTGCAATGTGTGCGGCAGTCTCGAAGGAATTCAATATACCCGTGATAACAGGAATGTACCCTGAGAATCCCGGCGTTGAAATGTACAAAAAATTTGCGTGGGTAATTGAGACACCCAACAGTGCAGTTGGAATGAGAAAAGCTGTTCCTGCAATGGCAAAACTCACATTAAAACTCCTCAAGGGTGAAGCAATCGGTAAGCCCTCAGATGAAGGTTATATCGAACGAGGAATCAGAAAGAACATGTTTTATGAGAAGCTCGCCGCTGAGAGATGTGTTGATATGTTCGTGGCCAAGCTCAAAGGTGAAGCATTCGAGACGGAATATAAAATGCCCGTGTTCGACAGAGTAGACCCTCAGCCCGCAGTGAAGGATATGAAACATGCAGTGATAGCAATCGTAACATCAGGTGGAATTTGTCCGAAGGGTAATCCGGATCACATTGAAGCGTCAAGTGCGAGCAAATTCGGAGAATATGACATTACAGGTGTGAATGACCTTACCAGTGAGACACACTGCACTGCACACGGAGGTTATGACGCTACATATGCTGACCAGAATGCGGACAGAGTATTGCCTGTTGATGTTCTTCGCGATATGGAACGTGAAGGTGTAATCGGAAAACTTCACAATAAGTTCTATGCGACTGTAGGAAATGGTACATCAGTTGCCAATGCAAAGAAGTTCGGTGCAGAGATAGTGAAGCGTCTTGTTGCTGACGGTGTTACTGCGGTCATTCTAACTTCAACCTGAGGAACATGTACGCGTTGCGGTGCAACGATGGTGAAAGAAATTGAGCGTGAGTTACCAGTTGTTCACATGTGCACGATAGTTCCGATTTCGCAGACTGTCGGAGCAAATAGAATTATTCCTACGATTGCTATTCCTCATCCGTTGGGTGATCCTTCAAAGACACCCGAAGAAGAGAAAGCACTCAGAAGAAAACTTGTTGAACGTGCATTGAAGGCATTGCAGACAGAAATAACAGAGCAGACAGT
>CAJOLN010000142.1 GCA_905235395.1 uncultured Synergistales bacterium | reverse complement strand
GAATGAGAGATTGATTCAGCCGGACAGCAGAGCAACATCATTGACGCTTATTATAGGTCACGATAAGGAAGCATTATTCAGCAGACTTGAGCCGCTGAACTCGTAATTGAATCACAAAGCCCCGTTGAAAATCGACGGGGTTATTTTTATGCAGAAGGAGAACATATTAAGTTATGAACGTAAAGATTATTGTTGCATGTCATAAAAAGTGTGAAGTACCAGAAGATAGAAATATATACCTGCCTGTTCAAGTTGGTGCAGAAGGGAAAGAGCCTGTTGTTGGATTCACGCCGGATAATACAGGCGATAATATCAGTGCAAAGAATTTCATGTACTCTGAGCTTACAGGATTATATTGGGCTTGGAAGAATCTTGAATGTGATTATTTTGGCCTTGTGCATTACAGAAGATGTTTTGCCATGAAGAAAAAATCTACAGGCAAATCACTCAGGAATGTACTCACAGAATCTGAAGTGAATGAGCTGCTGAAACATCATAGTATCATTGTGCCTGTGAGACGGAAATATTATATTGAGACAATATACGGTCATTATTCGCACACATTCGACGGTACACAGCTTGATAATGCAAAAGAAATAATTTCTGAGCAATGCCCGGAATATATCAAAAGTTTTGATGCTGTTATGCGCAGAAGGTGGGGCTATATGTTCAACATGTACATTATGCCTAAGAGTTTATCAGATAAATATTGCGAATGGTTGTTCAAAATTCTCTTTATACTTGAGCAGAAGACAGACACACGAAGAATGAATAACTTTGATATGCGTTATATTGGGCGAGTCAGTGAAAGGTTATTCAACGTGTGGCTTCATTATCAGATTTCAACTTACAGTGTCAAAGAGCAGGATATAGTTGAAGTGCCATGCATATACACAGGCAAAATAAACTGGCCGAAAAAGATAATATCATTTCTTATGGCAAAAATTTTTCACAGAAAATACAAGAAGAGCTTTTAGATTCTGAAAATACAGCCCCGTCTTTTCTCGGCGGGGATTTTTTGTACAGTATCAATATACCTCAACTTTATAGTATTTCATGATATTACTCGTAAGATTCATCATCTCGTCAAGACTGTCTGCCTTAAAAAGTATCGTACCCATTGAATGCGATGTGTTTCTGTATGTATGAACTTCATCTCCCTCTATTGCTGTGCAGTGAACCTCAAGCAGATTCTTCTTTCTGAACTCTTCATCAAACCACAGGTCTTTGAATTTTCCTGATACAGTGCTCATTATCATATAGTTGCTCCAGAATCCTTTTGTATCTGTCATCTTCAGGTCATTACATACTTCACCAAGTGCACCCTTAATCGTATATTCAACCAGATCTACACCGGTTGCATACTTTATCAGTTGCGGAATGTAACTGCCCCCATTGCGAGGGCCAAGTTCAATGACATACGGCGTATCATTCTCATCAAGAATAACTTCAATGTTATATGCACATGTTCTCATCTTTAATGCCGTGATTAATTTCTGAAGTTCATCGTTGACTTTCTGATTCTGTTCGTGAGTCATCAATGAAGGCCAGAATTCTCCCAGTGCAACATAATCTCTTGTTGAGTCTCCTGAAGAAGCGTAAAGTTCATTTCCGAAGCTCGTGAATGCCAATCTGCCATTAACAGAAAATCCATCACCTGAAACCTGATACCCTTTTTTCACTATGAATTCCTCAATGATGAATCTCTTTGCCCTCGAATATGATAATGCCTCGTCAATTGCAGATGATAATTCTTCAGGCTCAAATACTTTCACAACTCCTTTGCTGCCAGATGAATCTACTGGCTTGATCATCACAGGAAATCTGAAGCGTGAATAATCTTCGAGTGCATCTTTTGGATTCACGTAGCCTTTTGCGTTCGGAGTATTGAATCCATGTTCTCTGAGAAATTTTCTGAATAAATCTTTCTGTGTGAGAAGTCTGACTGATTCATACGGATTGCCGGGAAGATTCATTTTCTCTGCAACGTATGCCGCAGTCGGTGCAGAGGGGTCAGATGCATAAGCAACAATGCCATCAATATTGAGCCTCATTGAAAGTTCAAGCACTCCGTCTAAATCTGTGGTACTCACATTATAATATTCATCTGCGTATTTATGTCCGGGATTATCTGGCAAATAGTCGCAGGTTATAACATGAAGCCCCATAGTTTTGGCTGTCTTTATGGCTGGTATCTGCTGCATTGCTCCTCCGAGCATCAGTATCTTCTTTGCACTCATCTCGAAACACTCCCGAAGAAATTCCTGAATCTCTTCATGGCCTCGCGTAAAACATCATTGCTCACTGTGAATGCAAGCCTGATATAGTCATCATATCCTTCACCGTATGCAATGCCGGGAACTACTGCAACGTGTTCATTCTCAAGAAGTGAATATGCAAATTCTTCTGATTTCATGCCCGACGCACTGATATTCACGAACGCATAGAACGCAGCCTGAGGAGGAACAAATGATATGCCTGGAATATCAGCAAGTTCATTCACGAGAATATCTCGCCGGATCTGGTATGTATCACGAATATACGAGTAATCGAAATGACCAGAATATGCACGTATTGCCGCGTACTGTGATGGAAGAGGAGCGCATGCCGCAACATTTTCCTGAAGTTTTATCATGTTACTGATTATGTCTTCAGGCCCGACAGCAAAACCTATACGCCAGCCAGTCATTGCGAAACGCTTTGAACACGAATCAATTACGATTGTGCGTTCACTCATGCCGTCAATTTCATATATGCTTTGTGCTTTCATTCCGTCAAAGACAAGCGAGTTATATACTTCATCAGAGATTACTGCGAGATTATTTTTGCGGGCAATATCTGCAATTGCTTCAAGAAGTTTATCTGAATATACATCTCCTGAAGGGTTACACGGTGAGTTTATGATCACTGCTATTGTCTTTGAGGTTACTGCTTTCCGAATGTCATTTATCACCTGTTCGTCAGGCCTTCCGAATCTCTCAACGATAACAGGAACTCCTCCGCACATTTTTATCATTTGAAGGTAATTCACGTAATACGGGCCTGTGATGATAACTTCGTCTCCGATATCAATGATTGATGACAGTGCGAGAAACAGTGCCTCCATTCCTCCGACTGTAACGATTAAATTCTTATCGGGATTTATTGATGTGTGATAGTTCCCGTTAAAGAACAGGGAATATGCTTCGCGTAATTTAGGCAGTCCTGCATTTGCTGAATAGTGCAGACTTCCGAACAGTGATATTGCTTCGAGTGCAGCACTTCGAATCTCATCTGGTGTTGGTACATCAGGGTCTCCAAGCGTCAAATCAATCACATCACCACCAATACTCTTGGCCATGTTGAAGAGTTTGCGTGTCAGTGAAGGTGTAACAGCATATGCAAATTTTGATGTCTTCATGACGCAGACACCTCATTGTGATACAATAAAATTTTTAATTTACTTTTTCGGGGATTAAATGTTGTGAATGCAGAATTTATGTGTGGCTGTGAGCTGTGAGCTGTGAGCTGTGAGCTGTGAGCTATTATAACAATCTTGCGTCATAACTGTCAATACTCCTTTCATGTTATTTGTGTAGTTTATCACACGGAGTAATATAATAACATTTTATTCAGGAGGCGGGAATTAAAACATGTCAGTAAATCTCAAAGGCAGAAGTTTTCTTACATTAATGGACTTCACACCCAACGAAATAGATTA
>CAJOLN010000141.1 GCA_905235395.1 uncultured Synergistales bacterium | reverse complement strand
CAGTCACCTCCTGAAGTGATGATACCGATATTCTTCATTTTGTTGCTCAAGATAAAAAGTCTCCTTTGCGAAAAAGATTTTATACGCTGAATAATTATACAGTGATTCAAAAATTTTTTGCCTAGTGTTTTAGTTAGTATGATAAAATCGCGTGAACCACATTAAAAAATAAAAGAGATGATTTTGAATTATGCTGAAGAGACTTTATGCTTTATTAGCTGTATTGATTTGCCTGCCTGCGGTTGCATGGTGTGCACCTGTGCCACTTGATGCGGAACATTTTCCCGACCCTGAATTTCGTATGTGGATGAGCATGTATGATTCAGGCTGGTATGATTCGGTATTGGACTACACAATCGGAGCGAACGACGGAGTTTTAAGCGACATGGAAATTGCGGTGATACAGGCGTTAAATCCCGTAGGAAAAAAATTGAAGGGCATTGAGTACCTCTTTGGCCTGAAGATTTTATCATGCCGTTACATGAATTTGAAAGAGCTTGATGTAAGCAGGAATTATGAATTAACATTTTTGAGCTGTGAGAGCAATGACCTGAAAGAACTGGACGTAAGCAATAATATTTCATTGACGACGCTTATCTGTAACGACAATCATTTAACGGAGCTTGACCTTGATACGAACACGAAATTAGAAAACGTAACATGTTCACCGCAGGAGACAACGGGCTTATCAGTTAAGGCCACGAATGACGGTTATGAGGTGTGCCTGAAAGACTATGTGAAGAACGTTGAGAACATAGACGTATCGACAATAGGGGCAAATGACTACAAAGCGCAGTTCATTTCGTATGACGGAGAAAAGGGAACGGTTGTATTTGCTGAACGTCCCAGAACACTGCACTATAAGTACAGAACGCATTCACCGAACAATGATTTAATGGAAGTTACGATAAAGGAAGTAATGACCGTAGATGTGATAGAACGGAAAGGGATAGAAGAAAATATTATATTCGGCATGAAAGATGACAGCTATCTTGATAAGAATGGTAATGCCATAAAAGAAGAATCGATTTCTGAATTTCCTGCAAAAGAATACGGCAAGAAGGGTTTTGTTGCGGATGGGAATTCGAGATTAATAGTGAGGGTACAGACTCAGAGGCCCGGCACGGTGACATATGAACAGAAGAGCAATTTTGATATTCACATAGAGAAACTGACAGACCGAGCAGATTTTTCACTTGTAGATTATCTAACGCCGAACGTTCATACTACGGAAGTAGCGAAAGAAAGTTATCAGGCATCAGTAGTTTTAATTGCGCCTGAGAGATTGCCTTCAGAGAATTTCCCAGAAGATAAATTCAGTTTGCATGTGAAGTTCACAGCCGATGACACAGGAGAGGAATTAACAGAAGAAGAGAGGGTAATAGAGAAAGATGTTGAGTTAGAAATTCATGCTGCGCCAGTGCTGTTAGTGCCAGGTATAAAGTCATCAGCAAAGGGAACATTCGGGAACATTGGAGAAAAAGGGATATGGGGAAAACTGAAGAATAACGGGTTCAGTGTAGACGCGTGGGAACATGGAGGATTTAAAGGGCCTTCAGAGATGAACTACAGCGGATTGTACAGCATGCTTATGAAAGTATTCGAGAGCTACAACAAGCGTGGGATAGTATGCACGAGAGCAGATATTGTTGCGCATGGAATGGGAGGACTTTTAGCAAGACGTTTCTGCACGGTCTATAGTTCTGAGAATGCACCAGAGGACGGAAATTATTACAGTGTGAGGTCATACAGGCAGGGAATGATTCGCAGATTAATAACAGTAGCGACACCACATAGGGGAACTATGTGGGCGAATTATTTTCTAGGAGATTTCTCAAAATTGAATTCTGATGTTGAGCCTGGAATTGTATGGGCTTTTAATAAGGCATTTTTAGGTTTGGGCTGGTTAGGACGCAATGCATTTCTAGGCGTTATGGGTCTTTCAAAACTTCGTTCAGGGACTGCGCTTCAGGATATGGCTGTTGGAAGTAAAATTACGACGGGTTATTTTCCTGCGAAATTGCCAATGCATTCAATCTACGGGAACACGAAAGAACAATTAGAGTTATTGCTTGAAGTAGTAAGCGAGGTATTCAATTTATCTTCATTGGTTCGCCTGAAGTCAGTTGTACATAATTGGAATGTTTTATGGAAGACATACAAGAATGTAGATTTTCTGTATTGGGAAGGAGGAGCTGTAACAAAGATAAATAAAGAATTGCTGAGAACGAATGCGTACATAGCAGTGAGAGAATATGACGATGCTTTAAACAAGTATGCACTATCAAAAACTGTAAGCATATTTGAGGGTATCACTAACAATAAATGGGGCATGGCACTTCTTCACTCAATTGATGCGATGTTATCCGCCTCCAATCCAATATCAGCTGGTCTTTTTGCTTTAAAGCTGTTCAACCAGATGTTACAGGAGACATTAGCCTTCAAAGAGGACAATGATTTTGTTGTGACGAAAAGCAGTGCACAGGGAGATTTTGAGGGACATTCAACAGCAATGGAGGGACTGATTTACGGGCACTTTGACCTGTCGAAGCGTGATAAGGTCAGTGACAGGGTAGCAGAACTTCTCAAAGGTTCAGTAGATGAATTTGTAGTGTTTGATGAAAATACATCTCCTGCTGTAAATTCTTCACTTATTGCGTCAAGTGCTGAAGATGAAGATTTAAAGTTTGAAGATGTTTACGATTCATGTTTTACTTTGAAAGCTGAACCAGATTTTGTGACGGTTGATGAATCGAAAACGGCAGCGATAAAGTTCACGGTATTATCAGATAAACCAACGGGGGAAGATTTTGCGTTTCTGGTCATAAGCAATGGGGAAGATGAAAATATCATTCCAGTAGCGAGCAGTGATGAAAAAACATTTGAAGTCAATGTTGAATTTACGAATGAGTACGTAGGAGTGATGACGACGTATTGTTTCTCCAGAACCGAATATGAGAAACTTGCTATTTCCAATACAGTAACGTTTACAGTTAAGTTAGATTTCGATGCAGACGATACAGAGGAAATTATGTTCATGAACAGCAGCGGAACGACGTATGTGAATGCAAGTGAAGATATAGACGTGAATTTATACGCGAGGACTTACGGGGGGAAATTCATTGATATATCATCTCCTTTGCTTGGTACGAACTGGACTTCAGATAATCCGGAAATTGCGTTTGTGAATGATGAAGGCCGTGTGCATGGACTCAAAGAGGGGAGTACGGTGTTAAGGGCGGAATTCAACGGATTAACCGCAGTGATAAGTGTAGATGTAGGGCCTGCATACGATGTTTCAGATGACGAAGATAACCCTAATCCAGAACCTGAGCCTGACCCTGAGCCACAACCAGAGCCAAAGCCAATAAGTAGAAGTGGAGGCGGTGGAGGATGCAATGCGGGGATTTATACATGGGGTTTGATATGCGTGTTTATAATAATGCGCAGGAGATAAAAAGGAGAGATTCATATTAAATGAATTATGATGTAATTGTCATTGGCGCAGGCATAGCAGGTGCAACAATAGCGCGTGAACTCTCGAAGTATAAACTTAAGATTGCGGTAATAGATAAAGCGTCAGAATTGCCGTCGGGAGCATCAAGAGCGAACAGTTCAATGATACACGGAGGATTTGACGACAAGCCCGGAACGATGAAGGCGAAATTTTGTGTGCCAGGAAATAAGATGTGGCACAAACTGAAAGATGAACTAGATATACATCTTGATGAATGTGGCTCA
>CAJOLN010000140.1 GCA_905235395.1 uncultured Synergistales bacterium | reverse complement strand
ATAACGATAATGAGCCTCCTAAAGTTACTAAATACGGATATAAGGCAAGAACAGTATTCACAGCACTCTTGCAGGATACTAAATTTTTAAGAGCAGATAAATCATACACTGAAGAACCAGCAGACGATGACAGCAATAATTTTTTATCGGGATTCATGACAGGCTCAAACGGAAATGTTTTAGGAGATTATACTGGCGAAACTGTTAATTTGCTTCCTGCGTTGAAAATTTTCATAATAACGGGCAACGGAACAGACGCTTCAAGTTACATCAGTGAAATAGACGTTAGCAACCTCACAGTTATGGAGAGTGCGAACTTCAGCGAGATGAAGAAACTCAAAAAAATTTCACTTCCTGCCGGAGAAAATTTAACGAGTTTGAATTTAACGAACAATACAGCTTTAGAAGACCTTGACCTGTCATATACAAAGGGGTTTATATGGCCTACAGGTTTTTCAAGTTTAACAGGCTTGAAGAATTTCCGCATGTATGGACGCGATATAGATTCTATTGACGTAACGCCGTTTGCAAAACTTGTGAGCCTGAACGTAACCAGCAATCAATTAACATCGTTGGATGTTACAGAAAATCCTGAGCTTGTAACTTTGTACGTTGGCAATAACTCAGTGAGGGAATTAGACCTTAGCTCACAGACAAAATTGCAAAACATTGATACAAAGAATAACAGCCTCATAAAAATTGACCTGTCGAGAAATATTAATATGCTTGTTCATGAAAGTGATTTAGACGCTCCCGTAAGACTTTCAAATCAAAAAAGAGACATGTCAGCAGACGGGATTGAGTTATCTAAAAAATTCGATTTCAAGAAAATTTACCCTCAAATGACTCCAACTGAGAGAGCGAGCATCGTGTGGGATTCGATTGCGGGGAATGGACAAAAAACCGCATCAGTTGATGTAGACTTAGGAACAGTTGAATTTGCATATTATCCGGCAGTTATTACCTATGACTACAAGAGCGGCTTAAACTATTCAAACTCTTCAAAGCCTGTATGCATGACTGTAGATTTGAGCTGGGAGGGCATAACTGATGAAGAACTTGAAGAGTTAAGATCTGGCGGTGATTCTGACGACGTTAAAGGTGATTCTGACGACGTTAAAGAGCCTATACCTATTTCTTCAGGAAGTTCAGGAGGCGGCGGCTGTTCAGCAGGAGTTGAAACATTCGGAGCAATGATGCTTGTGATTTTCGCATTTGCGTTTTCCAAAAAACATTAAGCAAGAATGGATTGATGAGGCAAAAGCATAAACTGCTATAATGTTCCACTGAGTGAAAATTAAAGGAGGTTTTCTTCATAAATGCAGTTTGGAAAAATTGAAGCCCTTTTAGGTTCAGAAGCGGAATCACTCTTAACCCATAAGTGCGAAACAGTATCAAAGGATTTACTTTCATTACCAGGCCCGGATTTTGTTGACCGCGTAATCAGCCACACAGACAGACCCATTCCCGTAATGCGTGCAATGCAGACGCTCTTCTCACATGGAAGACTCGCAGACACAGGATACATTTCAATTCTGCCTGTAGATCAGGGAATTGAACATTCAGCAGGCGCATCATTCGGCCCAAACCCGATATACTTTGATCCTGAGAATATAATCAAGCTGGCAATCGAAGCAGGGTGTAACGCAGTAGCAACGACATTAGGAGTACTAGGAGCAACAGCAAGAAAGTATGCGCATAAGATTCCGTTTGTTCTCAAGCTGAATCACAATGAGCTTCTCACATACCCGAATCAGTATGACCAGGTTCTATTTGCGTCAGTGAAACAGGCATATGAACTCGGAGCAGTAGCAGTAGGAGCAACAATATATTTCGGCAGTCCAGAATCAACGCGACAGATTCAGGAAATCTCGAAGGCATTCCATGAGGCTCATCAAATGGGAATGGCAACTATCTTATGGTGCTATCTGAGAAATTCAGCTTTCAAAGTGAAGAAAGATGACAAGGTTACAGATTATCATGCGTCAGCGGATTTAACTGGGCAGGCGAATCATCTCGGAGTAACGATTGAAGCAGACATCATCAAGCAGAAACTCCCCACGAATAACGGCGGCTATCCTGCAATGGGCAAAGGCTACGGCAAGACATCAAAAGAGATGTACGAAAATTTGACGACCGAACACCCAATAGATTTGGCACGCTATCAAGTAGTGAATTGCTACATGGGCAGAGCAGGACTAATCAACTCAGGCGGAGCATCAGGAGGAGCAAGTGATTTAAGCGAGGCAGTACGAACTGCTGTAATCAACAAGAGAGCCGGAGGAATGGGATTGATTCTAGGACGCAAGGCATTCCAGAGACCAATGAGCGAAGGTGTACAGATAATAAATGCAGTACAGGATGTGTATTTGTGCAAAGAAATTACGGTTGCATAAATCTCATTCAAGAAAAAAGAAAAAATTGCCTCCCGTTAATTGCACGGGAGGTTTTATGTTCTGAATTACTTGCTGACTTTGAGAATATCCTGACCTGCTTTGATGTCCCCTGATGCAATAGTTTCGACAGATGAAAAATCATCTGAATTCGCCACAGCCATAACGACAGTTGCAGGATGTCCGGCATTTTTGATTTTCCAGAGGTCAGCCACAATCAGAAGGTCGCCTTTCTTCACTATCTGATCGAGCTTCACTTTTCCTGTGAAACCTTCACCTTTCATTCCAACTGTTTTAAGTCCAACGTGAATGAGAATCTCAACGCCATTGTTTTCGAGACCGATTGCATGCTTAGTTTCCGTTACCTGAGATACTTTCGCATCACAAGGAGCGTAAATGTTTCCGTCTGACGGTTCAATTCCGCAGCATTTTCCGAGAACACCTTCTGCGATATTCTTGTCCTGAATTTCTTCCATAGGGACAAATTTTCCGTTAACAGGTGAACCTAACACAGCAGGGAATGAGAGAGGATTTAATTTTTCGCCGAAACCGAAAAGTGGTGCCATTGTATTTTTGCCTCCGTATTTTATATTTGGGTTATTCGCTGGAATTTTTGTAAAAGAAATTATATCAGACCTCAGCGTGTAATGAAATTCACTAATTTCACCAGTCTGCTCTCTTTGAATTCAATTGCTTTCACAGGACACATCTCATGACAGCAGTAACATCTGATACACTTTCCATAGTCGAAATGTAAATGTCTGTTCTCGTGTCTCAATGCTCCTGCCGCACATACTGCCGCACATCTTCCGCAGCCTATGCATAGTTCAGGAATGTGAACGGGTCTTGAGGTCATCAATTTCTCGATGAATGGTATATGAGGCAACAATCGCATGGTTCGTGTCTTTGGGAGTTTTACATCGGGAAAAATTTTGTCGGGCGTAATGTCTCCGTCCAAGTCTTGAGGGTTCAATTCACACTGCGGATAATTTCTCTTCTTTGCGGCCATGTACAAAGGGTAATCCTCTAACTTTGCTCCCATCATTTTACACAGCCACATATCCATCTTCAAAGCATCAATGCATGACACAATATATCCGAACTCGTAAGGTTCACCTGATGTAGGGCCGTCTCCATGCATACCGATAACGGCATCAAGAATCGTGAATGTAGGTTTGATTCCGTTATAGATGTCGAGAAGTAGACCTGCAAATTTTTCGCGGTTCAATCCAACATTGCTTTTAATCTTCCGGGAATGCAGCCAAAAAGATTTTTCACTCCCATAGTGAGATACATCTGGCCATGCGTTTTGAGTTTCGGAAGGTTGATTATCTTGTCGGCCTCAAGCACATACTTGCTGACTCGAATCTTCTTGTATTCTGCATCATCTGAAACAGGAAGGTCTATAGGGTCAGTGAGTTCTTTGCATTCAATTCCGAGTTCATCAGCCACACGAATAAACCCTGCCTTCTCTGCTGCCCTGTGAAAGTTATCTATGCCTGGACTGTCCGCAATGAATGGTACTGCTCCTGTATCGAGAACCTGACGTGCAACAGAATGAACGATTGAAGGGTCTGTAGTAACTCTTCGTGAAATGTCATGGCCGGATACGAGATTAACTTTCAGTAGAACTTTATCGCCGCGACTAATGAATCTATTAATGCCTCCGAAGTATGCGAATGATTTTCTGACCGCATCATCAATTTCTGACTGATTATAATTATTCTGCCTGATAAAATATATGTCGTTCATTTCCATTTTTTGATTTGAGATTATACACTATGCTAAAAAATCTACAGAAAGGATTTTGACAATGACAGAAGAATTCGCGAAAAATAAACATCGAATTCATGTGTATTCAAATGTTCAGCAGAC
>CAJOLN010000139.1 GCA_905235395.1 uncultured Synergistales bacterium | reverse complement strand
GTTTACTATTTCGTCAAAGTAATGTGTGCTGTTAATTTTGAATCACCTTCTGAGTTTTATAGTCAACATTTTAATTGTAACAAATCAATATTGATTATGCTAAAATATAAATTAAAAATAAATTAAAAATACGAAAAATTTTTCACATTGAGGCGACAATGAACGAGAAAGAACTAATCATAGAACATATTCTGAAACTTAGAATGTCCACAGAAGAAATAAGTGATATTCTAGGGAAGACGGGAGCATTAAGGGGTATTCATTCAGTCAACGTCGGGAAATATGCTGTAGGTGAAATACAATATGTATGCGCATACAGCAACAGCAATTGGCCTGTTCACGAGCAGATAATTAATTTGAAACCTGAAAAAATTTGTTTCATTGATACATGTTTTGTTAATGAGTATGCAATTTTCGGTGAACTTGTTTCATCATACATTATCAATAAAAGAAAGGCGAAGGCAATCATTATCAATGGTTTAGTCAGAGATGCTGCCGGTATTCGCTCAAAAGGTTATCCTATATGGTGTTCAGGTGTGACTCCTTTGGGATGTTTTAATGTGTGCGTGAATCCAAATCCTGAAATACAGAGACACATCAAAAGTGGAAGAAATTTTTACGAGGGCAGTATAGCAGTTTGTGATGACAGCGGAGTTGTAGTTATTCCTCAAGAAGAATTGCGTAATGATTTTATTGCTCGTCTTGACTTCATGCGCAATCAGGAGAAGACATGGTTTGATTGTGTGTTAAATCATGATTGGAATACATACGATACTGTATGCTTGAAAAAATACGTAAATAACGTTATTGGGGGGGGGGGGCAAAGATTCTGGTTATCGGAGCCGGCATCAATCAGCTTCCGATAATACAGACAGCGAAAAATTTAGGTTACTACGTCATAGCGGCAAGCATAAAAGGAAATTATCCAGGCTTTGATGCAGCAGATGAATGCATATACGAAGACATATTCAATGTTGATGCTCTAATAGAACAAGCACGTCTTCACAAAGTAAGCGGAGTTATATCGGATCAGTCCGATATGGCCGCCCCAATAACAGCAAGAATCGCTGAATCTCTCAGTCTTCCTACTTACGGTTACGAAAACGCTCTAAGATATACCGACAAGACAAAAATGCGCAAAGTATTCAAAGAAGCTGGCCTTCCTGTACCAAAATATTTTTCTGTGGATACAATAGAACCTGCACTGAAAAATGCATCAATGACCGGTTATCCGTTTGTGATAAAACCAGCAGATTCATTTTCAAGCCGCGGAGTTTTTATCATTCACAACGAAAATGAATTGAGGAATATGTTTCAGACATCACTGCAATTTTCAAGATGTCATAAAGTCATTCAGGAAGAATATCTAGCTGGAAGTCAATACTTTTGTCAGGGATATATTGATAACTACAAGCTGAGGGTGTACGCATTCTCTGACAGGTATTATTTCAAACTTCCCAACGCTGCGATACCGTATACAAATGCTTTTCCTGCACGGATAGATGAAACACTGCGTAATAGAATGACTGAATACTTCCAAAAGATTGTGGATTTCACAAGGCCGCGCTTCGGTCAGGTATGGGTTGAATGGATATATAACGAACAGACAGATACACTATATCCTGTTGAAATGGCGATACGTGGAGCAGGTGCACATGTTACTACTGACCTTATTCCTTATGCTTACGGCATAGATTCACAGCCCTATCTTGTGAGAGCATGTACAGGAGATTTCAGCAAATCATTTGATGATGAGAAGATAGTACCTAAAGCAGCAGCTTTTTATTGTTTCTTATTGCCTGAAGGAAAAGTTATACATGTTTCTGGTCTGGACAAAATAGAATCAATCAAGGGAGTCAAGAAGTCATACGTTCAAGAAATACACGAAGGAGATATTACAGAGCCTCCTGTGGATAAGTCATCACGTTACGGGCCGATAATTGTTACCGGCAATACAAGAGATGATATTGATCGTTCATGGGAAGAATTGAAACGCACAGTGAGAATTGAAGTTGAAACATCCAGCGGTATAAAAGGAGCGATATGGGAATGAACAGAAAAGTTTTTGTTACCGGCGGTTCAGGACTCATCGCAAGATACATCGTAAATCGTTTTTCGCAAGACAAAAATTATTTGTTATATGCTGTTGTCTCAGAAAACAGAATTAATTTTGCTGAAGCCTTGTATAAGCCGTTCAAAAATGTGAAAGTGATTACAGCAGAAAGTTTATTTGACGATGAGGTCAAACGTGAACAGCTTAAAAATTCATTCGTGATTCATACGGCATTCACTAGAAAAAATGACGGGAAAGAAATTGTGCGCTCTCTGCAATATACATACAGAGTATTTGAATTATGCAAAATATATTCTGTTGCAGGTGTGCTGAATATATCTTCACGTTCGGTATATAAAGACCCGGATGCAGGCACTCTTAATGATGAGGACTCCGAATTGTGTGCAAAGGGTTTAATATCGGCCGCAAAATATGCAAGTGAATTGCTGCTTTTGTCATTCTTCGCAAATCATACTACTGGGGGGAGGGGTATAAAATATTCGAACCTTAGAGTTTCTTCGGTCAATGAACTCAAAACAGATAATAATATGACACGTCCTCTTAACGTATTTGTTGACTGCATCATAAAAGGCGAGAACATAAAAGTGTACGGCGGCAGTCAAATTATGTCATACATAGATCCCCGTGATGCAGCAGAAGCAGTATATCTCATGTGCTCCTCTGGAAATAAAAGCTGGAAAGATACTTATAACGTGGGAAGTGGATGCACATACACAATTCAAGAACTTGCAGAAAAAGTTATAAGTATTGGAGCCGAACTTGGATATGCAGAAGTGAACATAGAAGTGATCATGAAGGATGATTTTCAAAGAGCCGGATTGAATATTGAGCGAATCCGTGAAGATTTTGGTTTTGAGCCGAAAATAACAATTGATGAAATGATTCGCTCACTATTTGAAATGAAAAGAGGGAGAGTATAATGCAAGACAAATATGCGGAACAGAATTTAAAGCTGCGTCAGATGCAGATAAAGTATTCAAGCATGGTTTACACTTTGCCGGATATGTATCAGGAGAAAAATGAAGCCTACACTAAAGCATTCAACGCCGGGCCAAATTTCGTGGTAGGTTATGATACATTCATATACAGGACTCATAGGTTAGAGGGAAAAATCATAATTGGAAGCAACGTAACAATAGGTTCTCACTGTACAATAGAGTATTCTGGCATACTTGTTATTGAAGACAATGCAGTAATCTCTGACGGAGTGAAAATATTCAGCCACGACCATGGTACATATGAATATACCCATAACAGAGGTGGAGCGATTCCTAGAAAGACTGTAATCTGCAATAATTCATGGATAGGAGCAGGGAGCATCATACTTGCAGGAATTAGTGTAGGGAAATTTAGTGTTGTAGGAGCAGGTTCAGTAGTTACGCATGATGTTCCCGATGAATGTATTTATGCAGGAAATCCGGCAAAATATATCGCTGATAATAAACTTTGAGGCACATCTATTTCGGTGATTTCCTTCTTGGACTTGGCAATACATCAAACGATTCTTCGCTCCACAGAATATTGAACCCGTACTCGTCGAATCTGTTCTGCGCACCGAGAAACTCAAGCACATTCTTTCCAATTGAATGAAGATTATTGAGCTGTGATTTGCTCAGGCCATCAAAATTTAATTTCCCTATTATGTCTTCATTGCTTCCTGCATACGTTACCTCTGTGCGT
>CAJOLN010000138.1 GCA_905235395.1 uncultured Synergistales bacterium | reverse complement strand
CTCGGAATATCACTCAGTCCCGAAGGAAGGCGCATACTTCCGCAATTAACGGTTGAGGAAAATCTGAATCTCGGTGCGTACATTCGTGATGATGTTAATGGGATTGCCGATGACATGGAATATGTGTACTCGTTATTCCCTCGACTGAAGGAAAGACGAAAACAGAAAGGCAGTACGTTATCAGGAGGAGAACAGCAGATGTTAGCGGTTGGGCGTGCATTGATGAGCAGGCCGGATTTGCTTATGCTCGATGAACCTTCACTCGGACTTGCGCCCATACTTGTTGAGGAAGTCTTCGAGATAATCAGAACGATTAACGCTCAGGGAAGAACAATTCTTCTTGTGGAACAGAATGCATTTGCGGCATTGAAAGCGGCACACAGGGCATATGTTCTTGAGGTTGGAACAATCGGATTATCTGGCACTGGTTCAGAGCTTCTGAATGATAACAAAGTGAGAGCTGCATATTTAGGCGGCTGATGAAAGAAAAAAATTTTCCCTCCTCAATAACGGGGAGGGATTTTTTTAATTTCCCGCATACATAAAGGAATAAATGACTGTGCTAATATTAATCCAAAAGGAGGCGTATTTAGCACATATGAAACAATTCATCAAAAAATTTTTCCATTACGCTATCACAATCTTCAAAGAAGACTGGAAAGCAGTCGCAGTAATTATATTCGCAAGTTCAATTCAGGCTTTCGCTGTCAGATATTTCACTCTGCATTATCATTTTCCTGATTTGGGCGTTGCAGGCATCGCTGTGCTCACAAACTACATGTTCGGAATCTCTCCTAACTGGGTGATTCTCATCGGCAACATTCTTCTTGTTCTATGGGCATGGAAGGATTTGAACGTTCGGTTTCTCGCACTTACAATTACTGCTGTCTTCTCTTTATCAACTATGCTCTCTGTCTTTGAACACTTCCCTCTTCCTTTACCCGATGATAAGTTCATGGCCACTGTCATAACTGGATTGCTGAAAGGCACAGCAGGTGGTCTTATGCTCAACGTAGGAGGTTCTGGAGGTGGAACTGATATTGCAGCAGTTGCATTGCGCAGACGTTACGGTCTTGAGGTCGGACAGTTCTCAATGTTCATCAACCTCTTCATTTTCGCTTTCTCGATCGGCATCATTGGACTCGAAGCTGTAGTTTACGGTGCAGTTGGATTATATGTGAACGCAATCACAGTAGACAATGTTACAAGGAGCTTTGATAAACGCAAGCAGGCAATCATAATCACGAACCTTCCCGATGAAGTCAGCAAGTTCATTAATTCATTGCATAAGGGAGTTACACGCATTGAGGGCAAAGGAGGCTATACGGGTCAGGACAGGCCGATTCTGATTACATTGTTGAATACCAGACAGGTCGTATTGCTGAAACAATTTCTTAAAGAACATGATGAAAAAGCATTTGTGTCGATATGTGACGCGTCAGAAGTTCTCGGAAATGGATTTAAGAGCTGGCGATCACTATGATATACGGAGATGATGAGTTAAAAATGAGTGACACAAGTATAGAAAGTTTACTTGATGATGACAAGCGTGCAATGCTTCAGAATTTCTCAAAGAATTTGCCGCCAGCATCGAAAGTACAGATTGATTCACCGCGTTCAAAGCGCGATATTGTATCAAGGGTAGCATATCTGATAGGAGTTGATGATAAACACTTTGGACTTGGCCAGACTGAGAGCATGAACACGCAGTTTTATAGGAGCGTGTACGATGAAATGAATCAGGACAAAGAAGCAAGAATTGTACGTAATCTTTGTATGCTGAGAACGAAATTGCAGAGAAACTTTCGTGCTATCTTCACAGAAATGAATTCCGACATCAAGAACATAGACGCAATTCCTGATTTAGTTCCGCCTGAAATATTACGGACTCTTGAACGTGACGGCATTCCCTTTGTGAGAGCACGAAGACGGCTTGAAGATTACATTGTTGATGTTCATAACTACCTGTTACCGCACGTACCTAACTGTCAGAAATTCATGCCTGAATGGATAAAATGGGCATACATTCGCAACTTATTCTTCATTCCCAAAGGCAACACAGTAGAAGGCAACAAGGAGGCGGCCAAGTCATACAGTGAGTTTCGTGATTTGTATCCGTACCAGTCATATATCAACTGGTATCCTGACGAAGCAGACGGAAATATTCTGAGAGATGATGCGAAATTCATTCCCATATTGTATGAACGCAACCGTGATAGATTCTACGACATGAGCAAAGTTACAGAGGCAGGTGATGATGCAATTGATGACCCTGAAGATTTCTTTGCGAGAGCTGAACGTGTTCTTGTTGCGATTGACTGTGAGAATGCTGACCCATGCAAAGTCATAGGAATAATAAAGGAACTTGACGCACGTGGACTCGTAAGCAAAATCTCAAAGATACTTCTCGTTGATGATCAGCATACTTCATCACAATGGAGGGCATTACGCCGCAATGAAAATCTTCCGCTTGAATACTACATGACTGACAGAGTAAAAGATGAAAAATCAGCCGTTGATGTTGCACTGACGATTAAATTCTACCGTGAGATTGCAGGAGCAAAAGCAGAGGGTAAACCAATAGATTCTGCGGTCATAATTTCGAGTGACTGTGACTTCTGGCCCCTGATTGAACTTACACCTGAGGTGAAATTTCTCGTTATGCTTGAGTACAACAACTGCTCTCAGTCATACTATCAGAGACTACAGAATAATGATGTCCCGTTTTTCTACATTGATGAATATTTCATGTCCGGTAATCTTGAACTTAAAACAGAAATTGTATTGCAGGAGGTGATACGCGAGATTGAAGAAGGATATCTTAGCAAGATGAATGTATTCTCAATGATGAACAGGGCATTGACGAAACTTGATTTGAAAATGAATGAAAGTGAGTCCGGACAATTCTACGAACAGTACATATCATTGATGAACATAGTCTTTGCGAAAAACGGAAGTGCGGTGTTACAGAACAAACCAGCATTGAAATATTAAAAAAACAAAGCCTCTCTGTAAAAAGCAGGGAGGTTATTTTTTCAATGCCTCGCAAGTCAAATCAAAAGCATAAACCTCTTCAGGATATTCTTCATCCCAGTCTGAACCCTGAAGTCTGATTCTCGCTTTTCTGTCTGATATTAATGTAAACGTAATTTTGTCTTCACCGTCAAGAAATTCACTGCTGAATACCCATATGTTATTGCCCTCACGTTTTACGTCATAAGGGAGTGCATATTCCCAGCTTCGTTTATGTCTGAGCTGATTTCTGTTGTCGTAAATCTCGCAATTAAAAATTATATTCGCAGTACCTTCTCCTGAACTCTCGTAGAATTTTATGCCCTCAATTGTTAATCTTACATCATTAGTATATATTTCAATGTTCTCGCCTGGATTGCGTGGGTATGACCCTGCACCGTTTCCGTAAGCTGTCCATGTACCAGGAAGTGAAGTTATTCCTGCGGCAGATTGTGATGATGAAGTGCTGCGTTTTGGTTTACGTTTTGCGGCTTCAGATTGAGTGCACGAAAATATAAGAATTAGTGAAAAAATTACAGCGAGAAATTTTTTCATTGAGTTCATAATAAACAATTCTCCTTTTGGTGGGTAATAATAATTTAAATTTTAGCACAGACTGATATAATAACTGCGAATCTCAAAAAGAAACAGCAAATATTTAAGGCAGGTATGAGAAAAATAAATGTCAGCGAGAGATAACTGGCCTTCAGAAAAAATAACTCCCGAAGATTTATTACTGCAAGCTAGAGAAGCTGCACG
>CAJOLN010000137.1 GCA_905235395.1 uncultured Synergistales bacterium | reverse complement strand
ATATTAAGCTCCCTCTTCTGCTCTTTAAACGGCAAAATCTTAGTCAAAAATTTTTCTTTACGGAATAATCAAAACCGGCAAGCAGATATTATCAATCAACATAACATGCTCTTATCTGAGTTAATTATTCCAGATATGCATGTGAGTTCCTATAATAACATTTACGCTAAGGCGGACAGATTCAGGGAGTGCGCAAAAGCAATCCCCTCGTTTGAATAAAAACATTGTCCGCGAAAAATTTTTAACCTTGAATATTGGAGGCAGTTGAAAAAAATCAATTGCTTCCTTTTTTTGAATGTAAGATTAACTGTGAAAGTTTTTTATCCTGCCTTTTGTTATTACGAGAGCAAAATTATTATCCGTCATGCAGCCGTATCTTGATAATGCCCTCATAATATTTCCCTTAACATTTCGTATATTCATAATATCATTGTCAGAATCAACTGAGACTGTTATCGTATTCACTCCAAGTACGCATGGCCTTGAATGACGGGCAAAGGCAGGCCCAACGACAGAAAACCATGAACGTTTAAGTTCCTCAAGAACACGAACTCTTCTTGCGGCCTCCGGGAACATACGCTCAAAATCTATGTGTATGCGTTCAGATTCATCATTCATGATTCAATCTTCTTCTGTCATTGCGAGCGAGTATCACGGAAATTAACTGCACATCGACGGGAGTAACACCTGAAATCCTCAGAGCATGGCCAAGCGAATCGGGTCTGTAATGTTTCAATTTCTGAAGACACTCAGCCCTGAGTCCCTTCACTGAATCATAATCGAAATCTTCAGGTATCTTCGCCTTGTCCAAATTCTTCATGCGTTCTGCAACTTTGTTCTCACGTTCAATGTATCCTGTGTAACGTAATTCTGTCTCAATGTGTGCAATCTCTTCTGAAGTCAAAGCCTTCTCTGACGGTGATAATGATGATATGGTCTCATAAGTTATTCCGCTGTGTTTGAGATAATCAGCAAGGCTAATCTTCCCTATATCCTGTGACGGAATTATCTTCGTGGTCTTCAGTCTGGAAATTTCTTCATCTTCATTCCTGAATCTTTTTTCCAGAAATGCCCAGTGTGAATCGTCAATCAAACCTGCCTTACGTCCATAATGTGATAATCTGTGAGCGCAGTTGTCCCACCGCAAAAGCAATCTGTGTTCACATCTTCCCGTGAGCATTCTGTAGGGTTCATTTGTGCTTTTGGTAGTGAGGTCATCAACGAGGACACCGAGATAACCTTCATTGCGTCCGATTATGACGGGGTCACGTTCAAGCACATGCATGGCCGCGTTAATCCCTGCAAGCAATCCCTGAGCTGCTGCTTCCTCGTAACCTGATGTTCCGTTCACCTGACCTGCAAAGAAGAAACCAGATATATTTTTATTTTCGAGCGTATGCTTTAACTGATCCGGCATGAAGTATGCGTATTCGATTCCGTAACCTGGCCTGATGATTTTCGCGTTCTCACAGCCAGGAAGCGAATGAATCATCTCAACCTGAACATCATAAGGGAGGCTGGTTGAGAAATTCTGAACATAAACTTCATTCGTATTCATTGAGACAGGCTCAAACACAATCGGGTGTGTAATGTGATCTGGAAATCTCAGGAATTTATCCTCAATTGACGGACAATAACGAGGGCCGTTAGCTTTCACATCACCTGTCACCAACGGAGAACGCTTTATGTTCCGTGATAATATATCGTATGTTTTCTCTGTCGTGCGTGAGAAGTAACATGCATATTCAGACTGGTCATATACTTTCGGAGTTCCCCATAAATCAAAACATAACGGTTCATTCTCTGAGAGCTGAAGAGTTGTGTTAGAGAAATCTATTGTATGAATGTTCAATCTCGGAGTAGTATCTGTTCTCATTGTTCCGTAACGAATGCCTAAATCATCAAGTGAGCGTAACAATCTTTCAGAGTTATTTTGTCCCATAGGCCCGGAAGGAAACGATACATCACCTACGAAAACTCTTCCGCCTATATAAACTCCTCCGCATAACACTACAGCCTTTGTGTTGTATACTGCACCGTGTCTTGTACGAACGCCTGTTACCTTGTCATGTTCAGTGAGAATTTCAATCACTTCATCCTGATTCACATCGAGATTTTTCTGTGTCGTGATGAGTTTGCGATAGTATATGCTGTATCTTGAAGGGTCGCATTGAGCACGCAGAGCACGAACAGCAGCACCCTTTGATGTATTCAGCCAGCGAACCATTAATGTTGATGCATCAGCCGCACGTGCCTGTTCACCTCCAAGTGCACTAATCTCACGCACTAAATGACCTTTTGCAGGGCCTCCTATTGAAGGGTTGCATGGCATTAAAGCAGTGTTATCGATATTGAGGTTTAGCATGAGAGTTCTGCAACCTATTCTTGAACTTGCGAGTGCTGCCTCACAACCTGCATGACCTCCGCCAATTACGATTACGTCATATGAATCATGAAACATGAAAATATTCCTCCGAAAAAATCTTCAATGCATTATATCGCACCACAAAAAAAGAAGACCCCAGTTTGTTGGAGTCTCTTTGCTTTTGAATTCTTATGAACTATTTCTTTCTGAGAAGTGCAAATCCCATTAGAGATAACATCACCAGACTTCCGAATCCTATTTCACATCCTCCTCCGCCGCTTGAACCTATTCTTTCAGAGCTGCCTGATCCGTTTTCATCGATGATTTCTTCTACTTCTTCGTCTTCGACATCTTCATAGTCAGGATCGTTTTTCGTTCCCAAAATCTTTTCGAGAGACACATTACGCAGAAGGAAACCGCTTCGCACAATTAGGGGTGCATCATCAGGCTCAACATCAGACGGCTTTATTGCGAAAGTGAATTTCGTTGTGTCGTTGGGGAACAGGAAAAATTCATGTCTGAGGAATGCATTCTTGTAATTCTCTGGCAGGAATTGAAGTTCATCATTTTCTTGACTGACCTGATTCTCATCATTCACAAGATTGAAGCCGTAAAGGATGACCTTTCCGAAGTTAGTGGAAGTTAAGTTCGTGACTTCGCAGTCAAAGACAACAGGATCATCAGGACTTGTAAGTTTGCGTTCGTGAAAATCGTCAAGAATTGAAATGAGAGAGTCACTTCCGTTAAATGTTATCCTGACACAAGACCAAGGAAGAACCTCAAGATCATTATAATCTGGCTCATCTGTCGCACGCACCGAACTTGCTGCGGTATTTGTGACATTTTCAAGGTGCATGACTGAGAACGGGAAGAAACCTTCATTATTTCCTCCGCAGTCAGCTATTTCTGTTGACGATTTCATTCTTGATTCGTGAACCTCAGTAATTACGTTATCAGGGTCAACATCAACATAGAAATAATAATTCCCATCAGCAAGACTTGTCGGGACTTTCCATTCAAAATTGACGACCGCATGATTACTGGTAGTCTCATTCATCCAGCCGTTAATACTTACTATCTTGTTGTCGATTAACGTTCTGGAAGAATCCTGCTTCACTTCAGGATTCAGTTTATTACTGTATGACAGTCTCACTCTCACACCGCTTGCAGGAATGAAGCTCGCGTTGTACATCGGAATCTCAATCCTGTATGTCATATTCGGAATCAGAATCAAATCTGAGTATGCTCCGAAATTCTCTGAGTATATTCGCACACCTCTCATCTGCATTGCGCGAATATGGTTAGTCTGAGTTACGAATGTCGAGCCGCACCTCACATACTTATCCGGCAGAAGCAGAGCAGGATCAGGATACTTTCTGTAAAGGCTGTTCTGATTCCAGAGATAATAATTATTTGCAGAA
>CAJOLN010000136.1 GCA_905235395.1 uncultured Synergistales bacterium | reverse complement strand
ATATTGAATCGAATTGATGATAAATTGCTTTCAGAAGTTCGCGAAAAGAGTGCGTATCTGTTTGATGTGTTCGGCCATTCAGAAGGAATTGAAGCTGTTACGGGAATGGGATTGATGATAGGGTTGAAGACCACGAAGCCCGCAAAAGAAATTGTGAATGAATGCATAGACAAAGGTGTATTGTGTCTGACAGCGAAGGACAGAATCAGATTGCTTCCTGCATTGAACATTCCGTTTGATTTGGTGAAGAAGGCTGCAGAAGTGATAATAAGCTGCTGTTAATATTGAATAGAATAGCTGCCCCAGTTGTAATGAGCTGGAGCAGTTTTTTTTATCGTCAATTAGCTTCTCTCTTTCACTCTTCTCACTCTCAATACTCCATTTATCTCTCTCAATCTCTCTGCTGTATCATCAGGCATCTTGTGTGAAATGTCCAGTAATGTATACGCGTATGATCCTCTTGCTTTGTTCAGTAAGTGCTCAATGTTGAGATTATTATTCCCGAAGAATGATGTTATCTGTGAAAGCATGTTCGGAATGTTGCGGTGTAATATTGCGACTCTTGCCTCAGCTCCGCATACCCCTGCGTTAAGTTCAGGATAGTTCACGGAGTTCGTTATGTTTCCGTTGTCCAGATAATCCTGAAGTTGAATCGCCGCCATTATTGCACAGTTGTCTTCCGCTTCTTCTGTTGATGCTCCCAGATGAGGAAGTATTATCGTGTTCGGAAGATTCGCGCTCACACTGTTGGGGAAGTCTGAGATGTATTGTGATACATTGCCGTTCGTCAATGCGTCCCTCAATGCCTCTTCATCAACAAGAACATCACGTGCAAAATTCAGAATCTTAATGCCAGGTTTCATCTTCGCAATCACTTCTGAATTTATCATGCGTTTAGTCGATTCCATCGCTGGAACATGAATAGTAACGTAATCACTCGATGCATAAACGTCTTCAGGGTTGTCTGAGTGTTTCACCAATGGGCTTAACATCCATGCAGAACGCAATGACAGATACGGATCATAACCGATAACATTCATTCCGAGTGAGACAGCAGCGTTCGCAACTTTAACACCTATTGCACCAAGACCAATTACCCCTAATGTCTTGCCTTCAATTTCATGCCCTGCAAAATTCTTCTTGGCCTTCTCCGTTATTTTTGCAATGTCTGGATTACCCGCATTATCACGAATCCATTTTATGCCTCCGTATATATCCCTTGAGGCGAGAAGCAGGCCCGCAATTACGAGTTCCTTCACTGAGTTTGCATTTGCTCCGGGCGTATTGAATACTACTATTCCATTCTCTGAACATCTTTCAATCGGAATGTTATTCACTCCTGCTCCTGCTCTTGCTATTGCTCTCAATCCTTCGGGAAATTCTATCGTCAGCATGTCAGCCGAACGCACAAGAATCCCTGCGGCTTCATTCATATTCTCTGTTATATCGTAACCCTTCCTGAACTTGTCCAGACCAACGCGGGCAATATTATTCATGCAGAAAATTTTTCGTTCCTTCGGTGCAAGCATTAATTCAAATGTCTCCTCTCAAATTCGGCCATGAATTTCACAAGTGCTTTTGCTCCTTCAACTGGCATTGCGTTATACAGTGATGCTCTCATTCCTCCGACTGAACGATGTCCTTTTACGTTCCTTAGTCCTGCACTCTCTGCTTCCTTAACGAACTCTGCATCAAGTTCCTTATCCCCTGTGATAAATGGCACATTCATTAATGAACGGTCTTTCTTCTCAACTGTACCATGAAATAATTTCGATTCATCAAGATAATCATAAAGTATTTTTGCTTTCTCTTGATTGATTCGATAAATTGCTTCAGTTCCTCCGAGTTTCAGTAACCATTTGAAGACTAATCCGCATATATATATATTCCAGCATGGAGGTGTATTGAACAATGACTTTGCATCTGAATGTGTCTTATACTTCATCATTGTAGGTGTGAACGGCAGAACATCATCACGAATCAAATCCTCTCGAATTATCACAATTGCAAGTCCTGCAGGGCCTACATTCTTCTGTACTCCTCCCATTATTACGCCGTACTGATTCACATTGACGGGCTGACTCAGGAACATTGAAGATACATCTGCAACTAACACTTTGCCTTTCGTGTTCGGAAGTGTCTTTATGGTTGTGCCGTGTACTGTTTCATTCTGGCATATATAAACGTAATCTGCGTTTGGTGTAACGTTCAGGTCAGATAAATCCGGAACATACGAATAATTTTTGTCTGATGAATCCGCAATCACATTCACTGTCCCGAAAATTTTTGCTTCACTTGCTGCCTTCTTTGACCATTGACCAGTTACGATATAATCTGCAACCTTATTGCGCATGAGGTTCATGGGTATCATTGCAAATTGTGTGTATCCTCCTCCCTGAAGGAAGAGAACTCGATAGTTATCGGGAATGTTCATGAGTGTACGTAAATCTTTTTCTGCCGTGAACAATATATCCTCAAAATCCTTTGACCTGTGGCTCATTTCCATAACGGACATTCCTGAATTGCCATACTCTAATAATTCATTGCGTGCTGTCATTAAGACTTCTTCAGGCAAAACAGCCGGGCCTGCACTGAAATTAAAAACTCTGCTCAAATATATATTCCTCCTTGTTATATTGTTATCTCAGAAAATGTAGAATCAGTGATGTTGCTATCTGAACTGCACATATTCCGATTGCGATTATTATTCCCCATTTTGCGATATTGTTCGACTGCTTGCTTATGAGGTCATTGATTCGCGTATTGGTATCATCAATTCGTGTGTTGGTTAATGTGATTGCGTCCATGATACCGTCAACTCTGGCATCAAGTTTTTTATCAAGACCATCAATCTTGGCATCAAGTTTTTTCTCTACACCGTCAATCTTAGCATTAAGAGCTTTCACTTCTCCTCTAAGCTCTGCAACATCTGCTCTCATGTTTGCCGCAATAACTTCCTGACGAGATATACTGCGTTCCATCATGGCCTCTAGGCGGTCATAAAGATCATCATTCATGTGCAAAGATTCATAACGTTCTTTAACTTCTTCCATAATAAGCACCTCTTTTCATCATCAAACTTCAAATATGTATTATAATTCATAAATAGAAAATATTTTCAGAGGCAAGCAATGACACGAAAGTTATATTACGAAGATACGTATGCAAGAGAATTTGACGCAGAAGTCATCTCTCATGAAGGGAACAAACTTATCCTCAATCAGACGCTCTTCTATCCAGGCGGAGGAGGACAGCCTTGCGATTTAGGAAGCATAAACGGAATTGAAGTTCTTGAAGTGATTGAAGAGGGCGAAGAGATAATACACATCATGAAGAACGAAGTGAAAGATAAAAATGTTCATGGTGTTCTGAATTTTGAAAGAAGATTTGAACTCATGCAGCAACATTTAGGTGAACATCTTTTTGCGGGCTCATTATGGACTCTGCATCATCTTCACACAGACAGAATGAGAATTGAAGGAGATAACGTTTCGATTGACACTGACAAACCTGCGGACATGAATGCAATACTCGAAGCAGAATCAGCCGCAAATGAATCTGTCTGGCGGGATATTCCCGTTGAAGTGATTTACCCTTCAATGAATGAAGTTCGTGAATATGCGAGAAAACTTCCGCCTGATAATGCAATCATGCCAATACGAATCGTTAAAGTTGAAGGTGTTGACTATGTGCCTTGCTGTGGTTTGCATGTCAGTTCGACAGGCCAGGTAGGATTAGTGAAGATAACATCATGTGAGAATCACAAAGGCGGCTCAAGAATATATCTGAAATGCGGACGTGCGGCATACAGGTGGCTTG
>CAJOLN010000135.1 GCA_905235395.1 uncultured Synergistales bacterium | reverse complement strand
CGTAAAATTGTGGGAATGAAATTTGAATTGAAGGCAGAAGTTTTCAATGACAAAGGTGAAATCGTGAACACAATCACGAAGACGATAAGGCCGAAGTGCAGTAAGGATATTATGATAAATCTTCCTGCATTAGCGGCAGGTGATGAAGGGTTCATGCTTCCTGCACCGAAATAGAATTTGCCGAAAAAAAAGCCCCCTTACATTATGAGAAGGGGGTTTATTATTTTTAATTACTCCGCAGAAAGTGTGAGTGTTACATCAGATTTTCCGAGAAGAGTTTGAAGTTCAGATTTACTTTTGCCGGTTATCCTTCCGAGTCTGGTATATGCCCATGTATTGGAACCATAGAATATTACGATTTGATTTCCAGAGTAGAGCACAATATCTCCTGCTGAAGTTGTAATGCGTGAATCATTTCTCGGAAACGTCCTGCCAAGTGAACCAACCTGTTCAAATCCTCCGTACATGTGCATATTCACAGTCAGAGGCAATGAACCTTTCAGAGCATTAACGCTTTCATTGTCTTCCCATTCGACCGGGACATTAACACCGTTAATCTTTATGTGTATAATCTCCTGTGATGAACCTGACGAACATAGCATAAATGTAATTATAACTGCGAGTACTAATCCTCTGAGCAACATATCTTATCTCCCTATGCCGATTAATTATTTGCTGACTGATTGATCTGAATAGTTGCTGTTTCCGTTCTGCCGCTGCCGACATTTGCCGAGAACGTTATATTAGCAGTCCTGATTGCGCCGGTGTTGTTCTCGTCAATATCAAATATCACCTGGAACTGATTATCGCCGGTTTCATTTCCGCTTGTTGTTGAGAGATGAAGCCAGTCTGCGTTTGTTGATACTGTCCATTTTCCTTCGGAGAGAATATTAAATCCGCCGTGGCCGCTTCCCCTGTTGAACGTGAATATCTTCTGACTCACCCAGCAATGTGCAGGCATATCGAGATACATCGTGTCTGTTCCGCTGAATGACGGATAACTTCTTTTATCATCCCAGTGATACGGAGGCGTGAGACTCCAGCCTTTGCCATGACAGAAACCTTCCTGCCATTTGCAGATAACTTTCATGGGGAGTCTTCCGCCGGTTCTGAATTTACCCCACACTGATTCATCGATCCTCCAGACCCATTGAGCATCAAACGTGATATTTCCTGTTGAAGCACCTGTTGCATTCACTCCGTAATAACCTCCGCCCCACCTTGCATGATAGCCTCCTGTTGAAGGGCCTGTAACATCTGAATTCCATTCAGCACTCGCGCTCTTGTCATTTGTGGTTCTGTCCTGAATATCATACTCAGTCGTTACCCATGACTTGCTCGATGAGAATGACACTCCGCCGTTTATCTTTGCACTTGGGCCATCTTTGTTTACTCCGACTTCTCCGCCGACATTCCAGTTCATGCCTTCATTATGAGTTGTGCTCTTATTGACATTTCTGGGAACATATTGTTCAAGAGCAACTTCATTCACCGACAAATTAGAGTTCCCGTTGCTGTCAGTAATATATGCCTCGAATCCGAAAGAGCCGGTGTAGTTCGTGAGGTAATTCACCGTATCGCTGTTTCCGTCTGACCAGTACCATGTAATTGTTCTGTCCTGGAAGTTCTGAGGTATTGTTGAACCTGTTGCAAGAACAAGATAATAGTCATGATGATACCTGTATGAATGGCAGGTGTATACGCTGAAATTTATGATGCTTTTGCGTCTCAGGTTCACTTTCTTTTCATCGCCTTTCCATGGACAATAGTTATCTCTGTTGCCTGGAAACTCAAAAGACTGGTTTTGTGCTTCAGATATTTTCGTGAGGTCATCATCTGCAGCAGCACGAATCTCAATTGCACTTGCTGTAAGTTCCTGTTCATTTGCCCAGTCCGTAAGGCTTGCACACCATTCATAGAAGCTCCTCCAGCGGTCAACGCTGAAGAGTATACCGCTTTCATCATCTTCACCTGTTATCTGCTCCTTATCTGACAAAGAAGGATTGCTTGCATCATCAGAGAGAATAATATTCCCGTTTGCATCATACAGAAGGAACTTATCGCCGAAAATTTCTGCACTGCTTCCTTTTGTGATTGAAGGCTCTCCTGCTGTTGTGTCTTCGTAAAATACAATGTTTTCAGCACATGCTGCATGATATGTGAATGTGTGTGTACGCTCTCCTACTGTACGTTTTGCGAATGCAAATAATTCAAGTCTGCCGCTCGGTGCTTCTTCTTCGTTCAGTACATAGCCGCTTTCAAGACCTGCTGCTTCAAGTGTCTTGTTGATGAATGATTCATCAGGGTAAAGCAGCATGATAGTCTCTTCTTCTTCGTAGGCATGTTTCACTTTGTCTGCATCAAACAGAAGCGATTTGAGAAGTAAACGTCCGAATTCATCTTCTTCCGCAAGAATTTTTTCGGCTTCTTCATCGGGGATGCAAAATATCATCTTGTTGGGATTCATCTTGTCGAAACTTCCGCTTTCTAGGAACTCGTTCATCATCTCATCATACTCGCTGTTTCCATAAACTGATGCCATATCACTATCATTAAGCAATGCACTGAGTTTACTTGTGCCCCGATTATTATTGTCCTGATTACTATTTAACGGTGATGATTTGTTTGAACTTCCTCCGCAGCCCCCCAGACTGACCATAGATAACACTAAGAATGCTACAGCCAAAAACGAATAAATAACTTTTCGCATTGTAAAAACCTCCTTTTTGGTTTTATTTGCAATTATACTACAAACGAATCAGAGACTTATAAGCAGCAGTGCAAGACACACAGAACCTACAGCATGAACTAACCAGAATCGAATCGTTACGGCTGTTTCATCAAGGCCAAGTTTCTGAAAGTGATGATGCAATGGTGCCATTAAGAATATCTTTCTGTTGAGCTTATGAATCGTGAAAATCTGAATCGCTGAACTCAGCATCTCAATGATGAATATGAATCCCGCAGGAATTACCGCTAGTGTCCTTCCGTTGATTACGCACATGGCCGCGAGTGCTCCTCCGAGAAAATGTGAGCCGGTATCACCCATGAATGTTTTCGCAGGTCTTATATTGAAGAACATAAAAGCAGACACCATGAAGAAGAGTTGAATCATAATCTCAGAATTGAAATCATCAATCGGAATCAGAATCACCATGACTGCAATCGAAATCAGAAAACTTCCTGCCGCTAATCCGTCAAGGCCGTCCGTAATGTTCACGGCATTAATTGTTCCTGCGCTCACAAGAAACGTAACAGGAATTGAAATCCACCACCACGAATCGAAAATGCCAGGCCATAATCCCATTTTCCCGCATGCAAATACAATTATGCACCACAATCCGCAGAGCAATAACTGAATTTTGAGCTTTGATAAACTTCTGAAACCTTCGCTTGTGTGTGAACGAAATTTCATCCAGTCATCAATGAATCCAATCATGCCGCTGAGGAAAGGAAAGCTCCAGAAGAGTAATGCGTTCCATGAAGGATTAATGATGAGTGATATTACAGCGAGACACAAAAAAACTACTCCTCCCATTGAAGGAGTAGCCGCTTTAATCTCGTTATCAATATTTATTCCGTACCATTTCTGCTGTTGTGTTATGTGAATACGCTTCTGAATCTTTATCCATATGTATTGAAGAATGAGACTTAACACGAAGAAGATTAAGCCAGTGAAAAATTTTATTCGCATGATAACTCCTTGATGATGTTGAATAAGCCAATACTGTTTGAACCTTTTACGAGGATACCATTCCATTCAGATGATGACATTATGTCTCGCAGGAGAATTAACGCCTCTTTCCAGTCTGACGCAAATTTGTATTCTGTTCCTTTGCCTAATGCATCATTCCATATACTGCCCACGAGAATCACATCATCAAGAACATCAAGCAGAGGTTTCA
>CAJOLN010000134.1 GCA_905235395.1 uncultured Synergistales bacterium | reverse complement strand
CCTTTCATTGCTTCCTGAAGTTTCCTCATAGCGTGTACAGCAGGATTCACTATGCGTACTTCTTCGCCGTCTGCAATGAACATCACTCTGTAACCATTGGCTACACCCAGTATCTTCTGAATTTCACCTGGAATAACTACTTTATCGTCCTGAATCGTTCTGATGTTATCCTTTAATATCTCTGTATTCAATTTTATTTTTCTCCTTTCATCGTAATATCATGCTTCTGTCTTCTCTTCTCTCTTGTGGCCAGGCTGACCCACACGCCTCAACGCAAGAAAGAATAATACACTCGTTACTCCTGCACCTACTGCCGCCTCTGTTATCGCCATATCCGGAGCCTGAAGCAATACCCATATCACCGCCATAACCAGACTGTAGCTCATGAAGATAATCACGGAGTTCAATAGATTCTTCGAGACCGACACGGCAACCGCACACACAATCAGGAAGATTAGCAGTAACCATTCAATTACCTGCATCATGATTCAATTCACCGCCTTCCGTCATGTCCACAAAATCGCATATCGATTCGAGATTCGGATTCGTTCGGACTTCCGCGCGTGCAGCCAAATGACTCACTACTGGATTGCACATCAAAAGAAACGCAATCATGAGAAGCAATTTCAGCGATAAGACATTGAATCCTGACAGCACAATCAACCCTGACAGCACGAGCAATGCACCTAATGTGTCACACTTGGCCGTAGCATGAATCCTGTTGAGCATCGTTGAGAACCTGAATATCCCAATCACAGCAATCCCCAGAACAAACAATCCCAGAATCATTAACGCTCCTGCAATTATGATTCTTATCATGAGTTTTTACCCTCCTCCTTATGTCCCAGAATAACGACAACTGTCACAAAATTTATTACTGCGTAAATCAGGCATATATCGACAAGATAACCTTCACCGATAATCAGTGCCAGAACAGCAGTCAGCATAATAACCTTCATTACTATCATGTTCGCTGCCGTTATCCTGTCCGTGAATCTTGGCCCTAATGCAGCCCTCAGCAAACAGCAGAATATCGTGATTAATAGAAACACTGCACTTCCTGTGAGCAAATATCTCTGAACATCAGCTAATTCATTCATGGCTCAACCTCTCCATTCTCATAAGTAATTTCTCGAACATGCTGCCTTCAAGACCCTCTGCAAATTCCCTGTTCAATGCGTGCACAAGAAGTTCATTATCTTCAAGTGAAACTGTAATTGTCCCCGGTGTTAATGTGATTGAATTCGCAAGTGCTATTCTTGCAGCTTCAGTCTTGAGTCCCGTCCTGAACTTCACAATGCAAGGCTCAACTTCAATATCAGGAGCTAAGACGAGCTTTATGAATGCGAAATTAGCACGAACCATTTCAATCAGCAGAACAATGATGTAGAACAAAGCATCAGGAAAAAGTTTCATGCACTTCATGAATAAAGAAAAGTATACGAGGTGCAAAGGAATAACCTCCCTCAAAAAATTTTGATTTGTAATTTTGGATTGAAAGACGGCATAAATTTTAGCACAGGGCATTATAATTTATGATACACACACTCTTGAAGGGAGATTAATAATGACAAACATAAATTTCAATGACGAATGCGTTCACGTAGTTTTTCTTGGGCTTCCTAATGTACCAGGCATAGCGGCAGAAATATTCGGTGCATTATCAGAACGTTCTGTTAGTGTGAACATGGTAACACAGAACACAATGAGAGGCGGACGTTCGGACTTATCATTTCTGATTCGCAAGGACAGACTCGATGAGATGATAAGTGTATGCAGAGAAGTTGCTGAACATGTCGGCGCACAGGGAGTATCATTCGCTGCTGAAATTGCCGCAATAACTGTTGAGCTTCAATCACCGTCAGATTCTGCGCATACTCTCGCGAAAATCTTCTCTGCGCTTGCATCAGTGAATGTGAACATTGAGATCATCAACTCAACAAGTGAAAGTGTGATATGCATTGTGAGTTCAACTAAGGCACGTGAAGGTCTTGGTGCACTGAAGAAAGCGTTTGAGTGAATGCTATAATCAAAGAAAATTTTCACACAGGAGGAATCATTATGCGCATAGAAGCAGAACAGGCAAAAGATACTCTCTATGAATTGCTTGGGAAACTTGAATATGGTCAGGAACAACAGATAATCATAACAAAAAGAGGATTGCCGGTTGCAAAGCTCGTAGATTATTACGGATCACCATACGCAACAAAGACAGGGGTCGCTAAGGGGAAAATCAACGTCCCAAGCGAAGAAGAATGGAAAGCTATGGACGAAGAAATTGATCAAATGTTCGAGGAATCAATTGCAAGAGGTATTTAATCAATGAAATATCTCCTTGATACACATATGCTTCTCTGGTCATTGGAAGATTCAGAGAAGCTGCCTGAAAAAGTCAGGAAGATAATTGATGAAAGCAAAGATGAAATCTATTATAGCAGTGTATCCATATGGGAAACCGAAATAAAACATCTGAAACGTCCCGATGATATGCGTTCATCTTCTGAAGGGTTGGCCTCTTTTTGTGATGAGTCCGGCTTTCGTGAATTGACGTTAAAATCTAAGCATGTTCACATGTTGAAAACTCTTTCGTTGTCCGAAGATTCAAAAAGACATAATGACCCATTCGACAGAATATTAATCTCTCAGGCAAAATCCGAAGATATGATATTCATCACTCATGATGACCTCCTCCCTTATTACAACGAGAACTGCATACTCTATGTTTAGTTTACTGATAAATTTAATCCGTAAAATTACGTATAGGAGTTTTCAAAAAAATAGTGTATTATACTCACCGTTCTACGGGAAATACGTAGAAAGAAATCGTCAAACCAACGCAGAATGAAAAATCTGACGGCAAAGAAATGAGGTGCAGCAACCCCGTTAAGCCATTAGGAGAGAGTTCATGTGAAGGTGACGCAGGAGGTCGGAGTGAAAACCTCTGTAACTGTGAAAGAGCAGAAAGGAAACAAGGTAACTTTCCGTACCCCCACAGCTCAGGGTTTAGAGATAAAGACTGAGTGCGCAAAAAGGCGATAGTGTTTTGACAATTTAATAAGGGGGTTTCTTATAATGAAGAAATTAGCAGTTTTACTCGCGATCGTTTCAGTCGCAGTTCTCGCAGCCCCGGCTCTTTCGGCAACCAACCCGTTCATGGACGTACCGATGAACCACTGGGCATATGATGCAATCGGTCAGTTAGCAGCACATGGTATTCTTTCAGGTTATCCTGATGGACTCTACAAAGGCAAGCAGCCTACAACACGTTACGAAATGGCTTCAGCATTGGCAAGAGCACTCGCAGTTGTTGATATGACAAAGGCAAGCAAGCAGGACGTAGAGATGCTCAAGAGATTAGTAGTTGAATTCAAAGATGAACTTGAAGCACTCGGTGTAAGAGTAGATGAGCTTGACGAGAGAGTGAGAGTACTTGAGAACAGGCTCGGCGGATGGCACATTCACGGAACATTAGTGCTTGATATCATGAATGAGAGCAGATACAGTGCATCAGACGCATTCACAGCTGACGGAGACGGCTCAATCAAATTCGATGAAGCGCGTCTATTCTTCGAGCGTACATGGGGCGAAGATGATGAGTACTTCTTCCGTGCAAGACTTCGTAACGAGGGTTCAGGCCACGGCGGAATGTCAAATGAGCACACTCAGAGCGCATACTTCGACAGGTTCTATGTTGAGATGCCGTTCTTCGGAGACAGCAGACTCACAGTTGGACGTTTCAGTTGGGCATGGGAAGGTGCCTACAAGATCGCTCTTCCTGAGACTGGCGGCTGGACTGGAGACCAGTTACTCACAGACTGGGCATGGACAGGTCTCGGCATAACGAAGCACTTCGGAATTGGACAGTTTGATTTAGCGTTTGCACATCCTGATCAGAACTGGGTAGACATGGAAATAGTCGATGCTAATGGCAACAGAGACACTATGTATATAGATGACTGGATGATCATGGCAAGAGGAACGTTCCAGTTCACTGAGCAGTTTGGATTGGATATCGGCGGTCAGGTGTTTATGGGTGATAATGCAGAATATGTAA
>CAJOLN010000133.1 GCA_905235395.1 uncultured Synergistales bacterium | reverse complement strand
TGCACTTATGTCTGCAATCTTTATCCCGCATTTCTCTGCCGCTCTGCGTTTCATCTCATCACGTTCACCGTAGTTCCAGAAATCTGAGACTGAAATTATCTGTGCATTAGGACATTTCTTTTTTATGTATTCAATAAGATATGCATAATCGTTTTCAAATGTGGCCGTGTTAATACAGTTTTCACCAAGCTGAATTGTTATTACATTAATGTTTTCATTGAGATATGAATCTATCAGCGTCATTGCTTCCGCTCTGTCATGTGTCATAATTTCCCATATTGCTGAACCATACGCGTAACTGTTTACGTATTTGTTATGCTTCTTGAGTTCTTCCGTAACAAGATGAAAATAATCCTTTGAAGGTTCAGATGCTGCCATTCCGCAATTTGCCCACCAGTAATCACATATAGTGTGTAATGTAATGCTGTTACCTATTGCTAAGTAATTTACCCCCCCCCTAGTTAGGTATTTTACGCAATTTCTACTGAAAATTTCACCTTCGGAATTCTTTCCCATTTTTGCATAAAATAACTGTAACTCCACTCTGAGAGATTGTACTTCACCACGCAGCTTTACTATCTCGGCACTTTGATTCTTCTCGTGGCTGATGAATTTCGATGCTGTAACGACAATAATAACTGCCAGGACAAAAGCTAAAAATTTCTTAATGTTCTTCATGTTTAACTGCTCCTTTCATAATATCATCGTGAAGAATATAACATATACTAACGCAGGAAGCATATCACCGAGCTTCAGTTTCGTAACCTTCAGCAGGTTCAACCCTATTCCCAGAATCATTAAGCCTCCTAAACCCGAAATATTTGCGTACATATCTGCCGTAATGAATGGTTCTGCCCATACAGCCAAAAATGTTAATGCACCCTGATATATGAACATAGGAATGATAGAGAATATTACGCCTGTTCCGAGTGAACCCGCAAGAAGCATTGATGATATGCCGTCCATTATGCCCTTAGTCATCAGGAGTTCAGGGTCATGTCGAATTCCATCATTGAACGCTCCTATTATTGCCATTGACCCAACGCAGAATAATAATGTTGCCGTAACAAATCCCTGAGTGAATCGAGCATTTGATGTGTGAAGTTTAGCTTTCAGTGTATCGCCGAGACTGTTTAATTTCGTCTCAAGACCAAGCATGTCACCTGTTACTGTCCCTGTTACGAGTGCAAGAAGAACAGCAATAGAATGTTTTGTGCCAAGCGTCATGTTAATCCCTACATACATAGTGAAGAGGCCAAGACAATTGAATATCGTTTCCTGCAATCTCTGAGGAATAAACTTTCCGATGAATAAGCCTAAGAGACTTCCAATGAAGACAGTTAAAGAATTAAATACAGTTCCTCCAGCAGGAATAGCTTTGAAGATTTCAATCATGATTCGCAAAATGCTCCTTATGTTTTCGGGTTATTATACGTGATAGAATTTACGCATTCAAAATTCAAATCAGGAGAGAAAATCATGAATATCAACGCAATAATGAAACAGGCGAAACAAATGCAGTCAAAGATGATGCAGATTCAGGAGAAACTTGCAGAAGAAACAGTAGAAGCGAGTGTAGGCGGAGGAATGGTGAACGCAACTTTCACAGGACAAGGGAACATAGTGAACATAAAAATAGATCCCGAAGTGATTAATCCCGATGATAAAGAGATGCTTGAAGATTTGATTGTGTCCGCAGTAAGTGAGGGCATAAAGAAAAGCCGTGAGTTAATGAGTCAGCGTATGGGAGGCATAACGGGAGCATTAGGTTCAATGGGAATGGGGATGTAAATAACGAATGGATTCGCTTAATGACCTGGTGAACATTATGAAGAAATTGCCAGGACTCGGAACAAAAAGCGCAATACGAATCGCATATTATCTTCTGAATAAGAATGATAAATTTCTCGCGGAATTCGGCAGTTTAATTTCAAATCTTAAAAAAGGTTTATACGTCTGCAAAATCTGCGGCAACATATCGGAAAAGAATCCATGCAATATATGTTCAAATCCATTAAGAGACAAGAAGACCATATGCGTGGTTGAGGACTTAGAATCGCTCGCTGCATTTGAGCATGCCGGAATATATAAAGGTGTCTATCATGTTCTTGGCGAAAGAGTATCACCGCTTGACGGAGAAGATTTATCACGAGAGACGATTGAATCATTGATGAGGCACATAAAGACTAACAGACCTGACGAGATAATCATTGCGACAAATCCAGTTATAGAAGGAGATCTGACATTCTACACGCTTCTTGATATATTGAAGAATCTCGGCATCAGGAAAATATCAAGAATAGCATACGGCCTGCCTGTAGGAGGGAGCATAGAATTTGCAGACAAGATGACATTGCACACTGCATTAGATGCGCGGAGGCAAGTGATGTAGAAGTGAGAGAAAAGAGCGTATCATTCGTGATAGTTGCGGGCGGAAGCGGCGTTAGAATGGGCGGAGAAAAAAAACAGTTCATGATTCTTGGAGGCCGTCCGTTATGGAAATGGAGCTATGACATACTCACACATGAAATCGCAGATGAAGCAATTCTGGTCATTCCTCAAGGAAGCGAGATAAATTATGTTTCAGAAAGTTCAGCAGTACCTTTAAAGATTACATACGGAGGAAAAGAGCGCGCTGAATCCGTAATGAATGGATTGAAAGAGGCCAGGTGTGATTACGTTATGGTTCATGATGCTGCACGTCCATTCCTGAGCATGAATCTGATTCGTTCACTGATTGACGCAACTGATGAATCACATGGTGCAGTTCCAGTTCTGCCTGTTTCTGACGCATTGAAGAAGATTGACGGCGTGAAAATTTCATGTGTTGACCGTGACGGATTGTACGTAACGCAGACCCCTCAAAGTTTCCCAAGAGAAAAACTGATTAAAGCACTGTGTGATAATCTGAAAGCTAAAGACGAAGCAGAGGCATGGCTGAAAAATGGACATGAATTGAGATATGTGGAAGGAGAGAGGCTGAACTTCAAAGTTACATGGCCTGAAGATATGATGATTTCACGTGCACTAACAGAGGGAATAACGAGAACAGGAACAGGTTATGACATTCACAGGCTTGTACCTGAACGTAAATTGATACTCGGTGGCATTGAGATTGATTCGCGTCTTGGCCTTCTCGGTCATTCTGATGCTGATCTGCTGACTCATTCAGTTATGGATTCGATTCTTGGTGCGGCAGGACTTCCTGACATAGGCAATATTTTTCCTGCGAGCGATGAGAAGTTCCGTAATGCTGACAGTATAGAGTTATTGCGTGAGGTCATGAGTATGGTTACTGCTGAAGGCTGGTATGTTGATTTTGTTGACGCAGTTGTACAGGCACAAGTACCGAGACTGAATGCATATAGAGAGGCAATAACAGCGAGCATGAAACGGTTCTTTGAATTCAATGTTAAGTTCAAATCAGCAGAACACATTGATGATTGCGGCTATGGATTATCGATGTCTTGCTGGGCAGTATCAACACTGAGGAGGGTGAAGAATACATGTTGAAATTCTCGCACAACATAGAATGTGACAATAAATTATGGCTAGGAGAAGTTGCACTGAATGACTTTGAAGAATATATCCTGGTAGATGATATTATGATTCCTCCGCTGTTTGATTCGTACAGTGATTTCATTGAACATTCATGGTCTGATTTTGTGGAGGACAGCTTGTATTCGTAATGCTGACACTTGGAATAGAAACGAGCTGTGATGATACGGGAGTAGCAATCATTCGAGATGAACGCGAAGTATTATGCGAATTGTTATCCAGCCAGATAAAAGATCATTCGCGCTTCGGAGGAGTAATACCTGAATTTGCCGCCCGTAAACATCTTGAGAATTTGCTTCCGTTAGTTGATGCCGCACTCAATGAATGCAGTATCAGAGGCCAAGACCTGAATCTTATTGCAGTAACGCGCGGGCCAGGACTAATGGGATCATTGATTGTTGGAGTGATGACGGCACGGGCATTATCACAGTCATGGAATGTTCCGTTAATCGGAGTGAATCATCTTGAAGGTCATCTTTTTGCTCCTCTCGTTGATGCTGAAGACTTAGAGCCGCCGTTTTTGTCGCTGATTGTTTCGGGAGGACACACGGAGATAATCTGCGTACATGAATTCGGGAAGTATGAATTGCTGGGTGAGACGAGAGATGATGCCGCAGGTGAAGCATACGATAAGGCCGCGAGAATTTTAGGACTGAAATATCCCGGAGGCCCGGAGATTGATAAACTTGCGAGGGCAGGAGACCCATACGCATTCGATTTCCCAATTCCATTGAGGAATACGCATGAAGTTGAATTCAGTTTCAGCGGATTGAAGACAGCATTATTATGGCAGGTGAAGAAGTTCGAGAATGACGGCGTGAACATACCCATGAATGATTTGTGCGCATCATTTCAGCGTGCAGTTACTGAGGCGTTGATGTCGAAGGTGAATCTTGCTGTACGTATCACAGGCATAAAGAGAGTTTCAGCGTCAGGAGGAGTATCGGCGAATTCTGCATTGCGTGAGGCGTTGAGTTCGGCAAAAGGTTTCCGTGTGTGGCTGCCTAAATTGAATCGCTGTACGGATAATGCGGTTATGATTGCTATGGCGGGTCGTAATGCATGGAAAAGAGGAGAGGTTTGCGGTGATGTTATGCCGAATCCATCACTGCATGATTTATAATGAATTCATATATATGGAGGTTGACAAAATGCAAAGTTCATGCATAATTGAACAGAACAGAACAGAACAGAACAGAACAGAACAGAACAGAACAGAACAGAACAGAACAGAACAGA
>CAJOLN010000132.1 GCA_905235395.1 uncultured Synergistales bacterium | reverse complement strand
TCAAACGCATGTAAAGGCTGGCCAAGCATGAGCATGATATAGTTCGTAACATCTACAGCGTTATTGATTGGTCTCATTCCGAGATGAGCTAAATCTACTTTTGCGGTCAATGGTGAATCTCCTATCTTTGCTCCTGTTGCAAGCCCTAACCTGTAAGCGAAGCACCCTTTATCTGGAAGAGATATGCTGCCAAATTCTTCTGTCCATTCCTTATCCTGTTTCAATGGTCTCAACCATTCTGGAGATTTCAAAATTGATTTGCCATTCCCAAAAGGCTCAATAAGTCTCCTCTGTTAGGAGTGATAGATACATCGAGAATCACATCACCGATATGATATAAATTCTTTGCGTCATCACCAGGTCTTGCGTTATTCGGAAGTATGAGCAAACCTGAAGGATCATCGACATCATGAAGGCCAAGCTCCTCAGCAGACAACATCATTCCGAAACTCTGAACTCCTGCGAAATCTCTTGTGCCCATTACCATGCCATTTGGCAATACAGAACCTTCACCTGCATAGAAGACCATATCACCCTTTTTCATATTCTGTGCGCTGGTTATGCATATATGTTCGCCTGTGCCAGTATTCAAATGAGCGATGAAGTATTTGCTCTCTGAATGATGATGTTCAAGTGAATCTATTCTTGCGGCAACGATACCTTTCATCTTTCCTGCGGTATACGTTATGTTTTCGACTTCCGAACCTGAAAACGTAAGTCTCTCTGCTAATTCTTCAGGTGTCAAATCAAGAGGCTCAATATCAATGAAGTGTTTCAATAATTCCCATGATACTAACATGATTATTCAGCCCCCTTAAACCCTGACATGAAATATGAAACATTACCGTCAAACAGTAATCGCAGGTCAGATATTCCGTATTTGAGCATGGCCATTCTGTCGAGACCAATTCCGAAAGCGAAACCGTTATATTCATCTGGGTCAATTTTGCCTGCACGTATAACATTCGGGTGAACCATGCCCATACCAGCAACTTCAAGCCAGCCTGTACCATGACATACGCGGCAGTGTTCATCGTGCCCTGAACATTCTACGCATTCGATATCGAGTTCCATTGAAGGTTCAGTGAATGGGAAATAGCTTGCTCTGAATCGTGATTTAAGACTTCTCCCGAAGAACGCGTTTAACATTTCAGACATTGTGCCTTTCATGACGCTGAATGAAACATCTTTATCGACTAACAAGCCTTCCATTTGATTGAACATTGGTGAATGAGTTGTATCGTTATCTCTTCGATAGACTTTGCCAGGACAAATGATTCTCAGAGGTGCACCGTATTTCAGCATTGAACGAATCTGCACAGGTGATGTATGTGTACGAAGTAATGTGCCGTCAGGGAAATAGAACGTATCCTGCATATCGCGTGCAGGGTGCCATGAAGGTATATTGAGGCATTCAAAGTTGTAAAACTCTTCTTCCTGTTCCGGGCCTTCTGCAACAGAGTAACCTAATCCCTGCATTATATTTGCAATCTCGTGCATCGTCTGCATGACTGGATGAAACGCACCCATAGTTCTGCCTTTGGACGGAAGAGTAACATCTATTCTCTGGTTCAGTTCCTGCTTTTCGTTTTCTTCATCGCGAATCTTTCTGCCAGTCTTTTCGAGTTCTGCTTCAATTGAATCTCTGAGTGAATTTAATTCCTGACCTGCATCTTTTCTCTGTTCTTTGGGAAGTTTACCTAATGATCTGAGGAGTAATGTTAGTTCGCCTTTCTTGCCTGTGAACCTTACGCGTATATCATCTAATTCCTGAAGGGTTCTTGCAGTTTTCAGGGACTCATTGAATGAATCCCTGACTGCATTAATATTCAATTCTTGTTCCGGCATTACAAAGCGGCCTTTACCTTTTCGACGAGTTTCTTGAAGCCTTCAGCATCATGAATTGCTATTTCTGAAAGCATTTTACGGTTAATCTCAATTCCTGCCTTCTTGAGTCCGTTCATGAACACGCTGTAGCTCATTCCTTCAGCGCGAACTGCCGCACTGATTCTCGTAATCCATAATCTCCGGAAATCTCTCTTTTTGCGTTTACGGTCAACATATGCTCTCGATAAGGACGCTAAATATGCTTCCCTTGCACGTCTGTAAACATTCTTGCGCTGTCCCCAGTAACCTTTTGTGAGCTTGAACAGCTTCTTACGTTTCTGATTGCTCTGTGATGAACCTTTTACTCTCATGGTATATCAGTCCTTTCTGATTGTTTCTTAGTCATAAGGGAGCAAGTGTCTCATCTGCTCGGTGAGTGTATCAGTTACATAACCTGTTTCCTTCAGTCTTCGCATTCTTCTCGGACTTTTGTGAACGAGAATATGAGACCTTCCGCATTTCCTGTAAGCGAATTTTCCTGAAGCTGTCTTAAAAAATCTCTTCTTTGCTCCCGAATGTGATTTCAATTTCTGCTTGGCCATGTAGATTATTCTTCTCCTTTCGTTTTTGGTGCCTGCCTTGAACCTGATGATGAAGCTGACGCAGTTGATGCTGAAGATGAAGATGAAGTGCTGCCTGTCTGAGGTGTGAGAAGTATTCTCATGTAACGTCCTTCCATCATAGGCCTTGATTCGCATTTCCCTACATCTTCGCATTCCGCTATGACGCGGTTCAATACATCTTCGCCTCTGTCCTGAAATGACATCTCACGTCCTCTGAAGAATACTGACACTTTAACTCTGTGCCCGTCTTGAAGGAAAGTTCTGACTGCTTTAGTCTTAAAGTCAAAATCATGTTCATCAATTTTGGGGCGCATTTTTATTTCTTTGAGTGCCTGCACTTTTTGTTTCTTTCGAGCATCTTTTTCCTTTTTTTGCAGTTGATAGCGATACTTTCCGTAATCCATTATTCTGCATACTGGAGGCTGTGCCATTGGCGCAACTTCAACAAGATCAAGCGACTGTTCCATAGCCATACGAATGGCTTCTATAGTATTTGTTTCTCCTACCTTAACCCCGTTCTCGTCAATGAGCAGTACTTTCGACGAGGTTATTTCGTTATTTATGCGAGGGGCATTTTCTTCATTGCCGGGCAATAATTCCTCCTCCTTTCAAATTCTGCCGCAGCTTTTGTTGAATGACATAAAAATATCAGGGTTCAGCTCCTGAATAACATAAAGCCGATCCCTGATAATTATTTGCATATAGATTCAGAGTGATGGCTTCTTAGTTACCTGACAGCATGATAATTCAGCCGTTCAGGAGAGCCTGATGAAAGAGAATATAGCACAGATTAAACTCTAACGCAATTTTATATGAATGCGCTGTTATCTGAAACGTTTCAGTTCGTAATCGTCCGATGCAATGAGCTTTCTGATTCTTCTTAAATTCTTTTTCTGTTTTCTGGTCAGCATATCAAGTGAGGCTTTAGACGGTTTATCGGCCTCACAGACGTTTATGTGAGAGTGAGTTAATGCTAAATCATGCTGTTCTCTGATAGGCCATGAAACAGGGTAGCAAAGATAACATTCATCGGAGAAATCGTCCTGGCCAAATTCCAGATTACCTGGCCCAATACCAACGCAGTAAAGCTCATAAGACCGTGTATCTCTGATCACATCGCCGGATTTAAACAGGACAGGAAGATTGCAAATCTCAAGGAACGGAAACCATGGAAAGCCCTCATGCGGAAAATATTCGCAATATACTTCACATGTATCTTTCATGTATCCGCCTTCCATATCAGGATGCTGTTTCAGATCCATAATTGCCGTACTCAATAATAATTTCTCTGCTCTCGATTCTGTTTTGTCTTTCAGCATTTTGAACAGTGCAATCTGTTTTTTTCTCTTTGCGAACTCATGTACTATTGTAGCTTCCTGCATAACTGAGAGTTCGACATTGTGATTGCGTATGTAATCTCTGAGTGCTGATGAGGGTATGCATTCGATAATTTTATGATTCACTTTGTGTCATCTCCTTTTGATTTTGATACTATCAGCAGAATACGTTACTTTAAAGTGCAGAAAACAAACTCTGAGTTTAAACTTTGCCTTGTGCATGTCCGAATATGAAAACAATACATATTGATTGAAAGATTAGCACTCTGGTCAATGAGGAAATAGCCGGAATGAAATCAGAAAAAATTTTTTTGTTGACAGAATAAAAAAGGAGTGTATAATTTCCCTTGTTGCGCTTGAGAGAGCCAAGAGTTAAAAGAAAGAGCGAAGGCAAATCAAGAGAGCGTATAAGCGGAACTAAGAAATTCTGAGTTAATTGACAAAGCAAATTTACAGATGAGATATGAAGTTTTTAATTGCGAACATAAAGCCAAGAATCAAAATCAGATTTTTACTGAGAGTTTGATCCTGGCTCAGGATGAACGCTGGCGGCGTGCGTAACACATGCAAGTTGAGCGACGGATTGCGGAAGCAGAGATGTGGA
>CAJOLN010000131.1 GCA_905235395.1 uncultured Synergistales bacterium | reverse complement strand
ATTTCATTTCCGTATGTGAGAATTTCTCCTGCTGTACTCGATACCGCCTGATTCGTTTTCGCTGTCTCTACTCCTGCACCTTTATATACCTGGTCTGAATCAGTATCAACTACATCATAACCTTTCTCCGAACGCTTCATGCTCTGCTTTATGACATATGTACGTGCAGAAATTGCCTGTGCCCTTAATGCTTCATCAGGCCATGACGCTCCGACTTCCGCAGGCAGTACACCGCAAAGATACTGTTCAACATCAAGAACGTTAAGCAATCCACCTCTCTGCGTAATAAGAAATGCACCCCTGTATTGCTTCCCGTTGAACTTCAGGAATCCTTCACCTGTAATGCGTACTGGCATCATAAAACTATGTCCCATTATGACGGCGTTATTCCCTGATACTCTGATTGCGGTACTGTCTCCGAGATTCGCAAGTCTTCCCTCTGAGTCTGTCATCACTAAATGCCCTTGCGTTATTCCGATTGAATATGAACCTGAACCTGAGAGCCTCACATAAACATCACGTGCATGAGCTTCACAAGAACATAGAATAAAAGCCAGAACAAGCACAAATATTTTTTTACGGCATAGAATTAAAATCATCTCCCCTCATGCTTAATCCTGTTATCGCAGCAGCTAATGCATCAGCCGTATCATCAGGTCTCGGAAGTGTTTCGAGATTCAGAAAGCGTTGAACTGTTTCCTGAATTTGAATTTTTTCTGCCTTCCCTGTTCCGCAAATCTTCAGTTTTATCTGGTTAGGTTTAGGTTCAATCACTGGAATATTTTTCATCGCAGAGAGAAGCAATACTACTCCGCGTGCCTGATACACATATTCTGCTGTCGTTGTGTTTCTTCCGAAAAATAAACGCTCAACTGAAATTAAATCTGGATTGCACAAATCAATCTGTTCAAGAACTGCATTATAGATTATCAGGAGGCGTTCAGTAAATTTCATTTTGGGAGTCGTAACTATACACCCATAATTCAACGCTCTTAAATTAAATCCCGACTGCGCAACTGCTCCATAACCTACGCGTGCGAGGCCGGGATCTATTCCGAGACATACAATATCCGGCAAAATTTTTATTCTTATTCGTCTTCTATCTGTGCTGCAACTTCGTCTGAAATCTCAAAGTTCGTGTAGACGTTCTGAACATCATCATGTTCTTCAAGGACATCAACGAGGCGCATAACTTTTCTTGCGGCATCAGCATCAGAAATTTCAACTGGTGTCTTCGCAATCATTGAGACTTCCGCGTTATCGACTACGTATTTGTTATCCTCAAGAGCTTTCTGCAATGTATCGAGGTCAGACGGTTCACAGTAGAGCGTAAAGCCTTCGTCACTTTCTTCCATGTCAGACATTCCCGAATCGAGTCCGAGCGTCATTAATGCATCTTCATCAAGTCCCTTGCCTTTAACCTCAATCACGCCTTTGCGGTCGAACATCCATGCAACCGAACCTTCTGAACCCATTTGTCCGCCATTTCTCGCAAGCAATGCACGAATTTCAGGTGTGGTTCGATTCCTGTTGTCGGTCATGACGTTCACGAGTATTGCGATTCCTGAAGGGCCGATGACTTCATATGTGAGTTCGTCATATGAAATGTCACCAAGTTCTCCTGTACCGCGTTTGATTGCGCGTGTTATGTTGTCATTGGGAACACTTACGGCTTTTGCTCGTTCAATTGCTGTTTTGAGCCGCATGTTCATTGCAGGGTCTCCGCCTCCGTCTTTAGCTGCGATTATGATTGCACGCACTAATTTCTGAAACAGATTTCCCCTTTTTGCGTCCTGTGCTGCTTTCCTGTGCTTAATGTTCGCCCATTTTGAATGTCCTGACATCTTTATTCTTCACTCCTGTATTTTATTTTGCTTTAAATATTGGAATTGGTTTGCGTTTGTGTTCGCTTCGTCTCCGCATTACATCTATGCGTCTCTTTGCTTCTTCGTCTTCGATTCTTCCTGATGAAAGATACTCATCAAGTGTCTCATACGTGAAGCCCATATCGTTCTCGTCAGTCTGTCCTTCATATAGTCCTGCACTTGGAGCCTTAGTGATTATCTTCTCTGGAACATGAAGAATTTTCGCAATTTCTCTGATTTCACGTTTAAGAAACCCTGCAAGAGGCATTAAATCTACTCCAGAGTCACCGTATTTCGTGAAGTATCCTGTCTCGAATTCTGACCTGTTGCTTGTTCCGCAGACGAGCAAATTTTTGGCCTGTGCAAGAGCATACAACGTTACCATTCGTAAGCGTGCCTTCATGTTAGACCTAACGAGTTCATTTGTTTTTTCTGTTATCGATTCGATTCGGCCATAAAGCAAATCAAATGTATCTGACAAATCTACTTTCTCAAATGGAATGTCTAACTCACGTGCTAAAAGTTTTGCGTCTTCTTCGTCATCACTTATGCTATGACACGGCATAATTACTCCCAGAACACAATCACGGCCAAGTGATTCACGTGCGAGAGCGGCAAGGACAGATGAATCGATTCCGCCAGAGAGACCGAGAATTATTCCCGATGATTTTGCTTCTTCAACTCTCTCATGCAGCCATTGTTCACACTGAATGATTATGTTTCGCATGTAAAAATTTTCCTCTCATGAGAATGCCTGTATTATACACTTCACAGAAGACTTGAAACTATTCTTACACCTTCCATAGCATCACGTGCATAGTAATCCGCACCTGCATATTTCGCGAGTTCTGGCGTTAATACTGCACCTCCAGCGATGACCTTCACATCAGGACACGAACTTTTAATTTTCTCTATCGTTTCCTTCATGCTTGCTACTGTTGTCGTCATCAATGCGCTTAACCCTACAACATGAACATCATCATGTTTAACTGCCTCAACAACTTTATCAGGCGGAACATCTTTTCCCAAATCAATAACGTCAAAGTTATAGTTCTCGAAAATTGTACGAACGATATTTTTTCCGATATCATGAACATCACCGTAAACAGTTGCAAGTAAAACCGGGCCTTTTGATTTTCCCGATGAACCTTCTTTGCTCATTGCCTGTGATAAAACTTCAAATGCTGACTTGGCCGCCTCCGCAGATTTTATGAGCTGAGGAAGAAATAGTTTTCCTGATTCGTAATCTTTTCCTACAGAATCAAGTGCAGGTACGATATTCTGTTCAATAATATCAAGAGGCTTCTTTGTCGCTAACATCTCGCGTGTAAAATTCGCTGAATCTTCCTTCAGACCTCTCATGATTGACGAGTTCAAATCATTTGCTTTGGTTTCTGGCTGTGAGACCGGAACAGTAAAAGAATTTGCATTTGCAGGATGAGCTTCACAATATGATATGTAATTCTGCATGTCTGATTCATCACCTGAAAGAAGATTCCATGCATACAAACTCTCTTTGAGGTCTGCGTCTCCTGGATTGATTATCGCCGAATCTAATCCGTTCATTATGGCCGCAATCATCATAGTACGATTCACGAGTGGCCTTCGCGGAAGTCCAAATGATACATTGCTTAATCCGAGAACAGTGCATACTCCAAGTTTTTCTTTCACCATGCGAATAGCTTTCAGTGTTTCAGGTACGAGTTTTTGCTGTGCTGATGCTGTGAGTGTTAAACAGTCAATCAGTATGTTACGTTTTGGAATTCCGATTCGTAATGCCTCTTTTATGATTTGTTCTGCAATTTTGAATCTCTCTTCCGCTGTCTCTGGAATGCCATTTTCATCAAGCGTCAGGCCAAGTATACATGCTCCGTATTTCTTTGCTATAGGGAGTATATTATCAAGGCTTGATGATTTTCCGTTCACAGAGTTCAATAATGGTTTACCGTTATAGACCCGTGCACCTGCTTCAAGTGTCTTATGGTCTGACGAATCAATCTGAATTGGAAGATTCACTATGCCCTGAATCTGAATCAATGAATGCGTCAGAACTTCAGCCTCGTTTATATCAGGAAGTCCAGTGTTCAAATCAAGAATATCTGCGTTCTGCTCCTGCTGCTTTAACGCTTCCTTCAAAAGATAATCTGTATTGCCTTCACGCAATGCCTTCTGTAACATCTTCTTGCCTGTTGGATTCAATCTCTCACCAATCACAACAAATTTTCTTCCGAACGTTACAACCTTTGACGGTGAACATACAACGGTATCATCAGGTACA
>CAJOLN010000130.1 GCA_905235395.1 uncultured Synergistales bacterium | reverse complement strand
ACAGGCACACTCACTTCTTTTGGGTCAATCAGGTATGCCTTCGTCCCTCCGCGCAAATCATGAACCAGTCCTGCCGCAGGATACACAACCAGTGAAGACCCAACCACAGCGAAAATATCTGCATTGCGAACTTGTCTTGCTGCCTCACTGATTAACGGTACACTTTCACCAAACCATACGATATGAGGACGCATTAATTCACCTTCTGAATTCCTCTCATCGTATTCCATTTTTCGATAACCTATATCTACTGCTCTTATTCCTTCATCATCATTAACGGGTCTCGCTTTCGTCAGTTCACCATGAAGATGAATCACGTATTTGCTTCCTGCTCTCTCGTGAAGATTGTCTACATTCTGCGTGATGATTCTCACATCAAAATTTTTCTGAAGGTCTGCTAATATCTTGTGCCCTTCATTGGGTTCTGAATGTTCAAGCTGAGTTCTCAAGTCATTGTAGAAGTCCGTCATGAGTTTGGGGTTTCGATACCAGCCCTGAATGCTCGCTACATCTTCAACGCTGTATGTCTCCCATAAGCCTCCTGAATCCCTGAACGTTTTGAATCCGCTCTCTGCACTTATTCCTGCTCCTGTCAAAACGACTAAACGCTTCTTATTCTCTGTCATGAAAATTCAAACTCCCCTGTATAATTATGAATTGAAGAAATGATAGCACAATCAATTTTTATCATGGAGGAGATTCAAAATTGACTTCAAAATTTAAAGAGGGATTCACTTTTCTAAAGAGATTCGCGAAAGAGCCGGGACGAATCGGAAGTGTAACACCGAGTTCTAAATTTCTGACTAAGGCCATGCTTGAACGTGTTGACTGGAAGAACGCAAAGTATATCGCGGAGTTGGGAGCAGGCACAGGAGTATTCACGCGTGAAATTGTGAGACGTGCGAGACCTGATGCAAAGATTTTAGTTTTTGAAATTGATCCGGCATTGCAGAAAATGATTCGTGATGAGCACCCTGAACATGCAGGTCTAAGTCTGCACAGTGATGCACAGGAGTTGCGAAGATACATGACTGAGAAAGGGGTAAATAAACTTGATTTCGTGATTTCGAGTTTGCCTTTCACAGTTCTTCATCCCAAAATGACGGTGAGAATTCTGAACGGTGTATTAGAATGCCTGAAGCCTAACGGTCATTTCGTAGCGTATCAATACTCTTCAATCATGAAGCATGTCCTGAAGAAAAAATTTTCGCACATAAAAACGCGTTTTGTTTTGCTGAATGTTCCTCCTGCATTCGTATATGACTGTTGGAGATGATGTGAAAGGTTTAATGTGAAAAAAAATGGCGGAAACGCAGAGGTTCGAACTCTGGTAGCATCACTGCTAAGACGCTCTCCAAGCGCCCGCCTTCGACCGCTCGGCCACGTTTCCAAACCGTGAAAATTATATCACGAAAATTTTCTCTCTCAATATTTCGTAATATAGTGTAGAATATCAAACCAATATTACAATCAAAGGAGATGTTGTTCATGAAAAAGTATATTGCCGCTTTGATGCTTGCGTTCACTCTGTTTGGTGCAATAGGGTATGAGGCCGTTTATCCTGAAACTGCGTATGCATCTTCCAGAAGAAGATCACACCGTTCAAGGAGGAGAAGGTCGGAAAGATATTCAAGAAGGACTGTATATTATCGGTGCGCGAAGTGCGGACTTTCTACGAGGGTATATTCTGGGCAACGGCCACCAAGACATCGTTGTAAAAGAGGCGGACATTGCCATTGGCGCAGAAGGTAAACAGCAAAAACCACAGACAAAAATAGACTCCCCTGACTCATAATCGGGGGAGTTTTTCATTATTCTACAGACGCGAAATTATTTCATCTCTCATCTGTGAACCTGTGATTAATTTTGTGCCCTCAGTGAAAATGTCAGGAGTTCTTAATCCTGCCTTCAGAACTTCATCAACCGCATGTTCAATCGAATCTGCTTCTTTCATCATGTCGAATGAGTAACGTAACATCATCGCACCTGCAAGAATTGTCCCGATTGGATTCGCTTTGTCCTGCCCGGCAATATCTGGTGCTGAACCGTGAATAGGCTCATACAGTCCGCGATTGTCATCACCAAGAGACGCACTTGGTATCATTCCGATTGAACCTACAATCTGGCTCGCCTCATCAGAGAGAATATCACCGAATGTATTCTCAGTTACGATAACGTCAAAATCAGACGGAACTCGAATTAATTGCATTGAAGCGTTATCGACATAAAGATGATTCAGTTTCACTTCGGGATATTCCTTCGCAACTTCTTCAACAACTTCACGCCATAATCTTGATGACGTGAGAATATTTGCCTTGTCAACTGACGTTACTGTCTTGTGTCTCTTCATGGCCATTCTGAAAGCTACATGTGCAATGCGTCTAATCTCATGCTCTGTGTATTCCATAACATCACGTGCTGCACGTTCACCTTCAGGGGTCGTGAATGATTCATGCTTTCCGAAATATATTCCGCCGGTCAGCTCTCGTACTATGATGAAGTCTATTCCCTTCTCTGCAATGTCTTTCCTCAATGGACATGCTGAAGCCAACGGAGCAAAAATTTTCGCAGGTCTGATGTTGGCAAAAACTTTCAGGCCTTTACGAACACCTAAAAGTCCGCGTTCAGGTCGAATTTCCGGCGGAACGTTATCCCATTTAGGGCCTCCTACAGCACCGAGTAATGTTGCATCTGAATCCTGGCAAATCTTCAGGCTCTCATCTGGAAGAGGTACACCGTATTTGTCGATTGCATTTCCTCCCATTGCAACCTCTTTAAACTCAAACGTTCCTGGTGAAACTTTCTCCAACACTTTTAATGTTGCACCGATAACTTCCGGGCCAATTCCGTCTCCGGGAATTACTGCTACTTTCTTCATGTGTGATTCTCCTTTTGTAACGTTATGACAGATTATAATTGTAACTGCTTTAACCGCAAAATTATAATATTGCGCAAAAAATTAATGGAGTGTGAAATGTTTGAAATATATCATTGTAGTATTAGTTTTATTGTCATGTATGTGCGGTGTCTGCTTCGGAGGAACAACTGATTTGCAGAACACACAGAGCATCAATCTCAGAAGTGTAGGCAATGCACGCGAATTCGGCGGTTATCTCACGAATGACGGCAGAAAAGTGAAACACGGTGTTTTGCTGAGATCTGCTTCCCTCTACAGAATCTCAAGCGATGACATAACACGTCTCACAAAAGACTATAACCTTTCTGTCATTGCTGATCTGAGAATGAGTCTTGAAGCTGCATCAAAACCTGACCCTGTTATCGACGGCGTGAAGTACGTCAATCTTCGTGTCATTGACGAAGAATTATTCAAACAGGAGCTTGAGAAGAAATTAGCTTTTGAAGGCGATGCTGTGACGAGACTCATGATGATTGCTGACAGTGGCCTTGTGTCTCATGATCTGTACGTTGGATTTCTCTCGCAAGAATCCGGCAAGAAGACTTACCGTGAATTTTTTAGGGAACTTCTAGCTTTACCTTCAGGGCATTCATTGCTGTTCCACTGCACTCAGGGAAAAGACCGTACAGGCTGTGCGGCAATGCTCATACTTTCCGCGCTGGGTGTCAGTGAAGAAACGATTTTAGCAGACTACATGCTCACGAACACATTCAACGCTGACCTGATTGATTCTCAGCGCAAAATGCTGTTATCACACGGCGTAAATGAGTCAGATTTTGAGAAGTATATGATAGTTCTTGACGAGGTGAATCCCAAGACTATGAATACAGTACTTTCATGGCTCAGGGAAAATTACGGCTCACCCGTCGGATATATCATTAATGAGCTTGGCATCAGCGAAGACGATATAGTAGCATTGAAAGCAAAATTCCTTGAGGAGGAATGATTCATTGAAGACAGAGTTTAAGAATGATACCCTCACTATTTTTCTTGAGGGACGCATTGACTCAAACAACGCAGGCGAGACTGAGATGCAAATTATGTCGGCATTGTCCCGTAATCCGGCATCAAAAGTTCAGATAGATGCTGAAAGTCTTGAGTATATTTCTTCAGCAGGTTTGCGTGTGCTCCTGAAAGTACGCAAGCAGCTCAAAACTTCTCTTCCTGTTCTGAATGTATCAGGCGAAGTTTACGACATATTCAGCGTAACGGGCTTCACGGAACTTCTTGATGTTCACAGGAAAATGCG
>CAJOLN010000129.1 GCA_905235395.1 uncultured Synergistales bacterium | reverse complement strand
TCATGCCCGAACACAGGAATGCAACATCAGCACCGACTTTAGGAGCGAGACGTTCAGCACCGAGCCATTGAAGTACAGCGGCGGCATTACCTGAACCTGCACCTAAACCAGATCCCGGAGGAATGCTCTTATGAATCTTGACGTTGAAGTATGGAATCTTGAATCCTTCTTCACGCGCAATCCTGAGAGCCTTAGCAACTATGTTTTCACCTTGAATATGCAGATTGCATGTTACAACGTCAGCTCTTGAATTCGATTCTGAGATATACAGGACATCGCCGGAATTGATTCCGATGAATGCCGAGACGATATTATGATAACCGTCCGTCCTCTTGTTTATGACTCTCAGAGAGAGATTTAATTTTGCTAAGCAGGGAAGAATTACACGCATTCAGTCCAGCCGAATTTATCTGGTCTTGTACCCCACTGAATGCCGGTCAGTTCATCGTATAATTTCTGTGCGACCGGCCCGATTTTGAAGTCATTGACCGTGTATTTTTTGTCCTTGTAAACCAGTTCTCCGATAGGTGAAATCACTGCTGCTGTACCTGTTCCAAAAGCCTCTTCAAGTTTTCCGTTCTCTGCTGCTGAGATAAGCTCATCGACACTGAGTAACCTTTCTTCAGCGGGAATGCCCCAGCTATGTAAGACCTCAAGGCATGATTTGCGTGTGATGCCGCCGAGAATAGATCCGTTTTCGAGTGAAGGAGTTACTACTGTTCCGTCAATCTTGAACATAACGTTCATTGCGCCGACTTCCTCAATGTATTTCCTGTGAACGCCGTCAAGCCAGAGAACTTGTGAATACCCTTTTGCAAGTGCTCTGTCACCTGCTCTGTTTGATGCCGCATAATTTCCTCCGCATTTCGTGTAGCCTGTACCGCCTCTGACTGCACGAACGTCTTCAGTTTCAAGCATAATCTTGACGGGTTTTATGCCTTCAGCGAAATAGCTTCCGCTTGGTGAAGTGATGATGCAGAATATGGCCTTATGAATTCCGTGAAGTGCAAGCTCCTCATCAGTTGCGAAGATGAACGGACGAATATACAGTGATGTACCGTTTCCAGTTGGAACCCATGACGAATCGAGTTTAACGAGTTCATGAACAGCTTCAAGGAATATTTCGTTTGGAACTTCAGGAAGTCCGATTCTCTCTGCTGATATATTGATTCGTTTTGCGTTCTCAATTGGTCTGAAGAGGTGAATACTTCCGTCTGACCACCGATATGCTTTCATTCCCTCGAAGACTGTATTTGCGTACTGTATACCGTCTCCTGAAGGCATAAGTGAAAGAGGCCCATAAGGAACAATGCGGGGGTTATGCCATTTCTCTGCGTCATTGTAATCCATGATGAACATGTGATCCGAGAAAATTGTTCCGAAGCCTAGTTTATCGCTTGGAGGCAAAGTTCCGGGATTGGGATTCTTTGTGATTGTGATGTGCATTTAACTACATTTCTCCTTTGCTGAATGTGTAAACGAATACTATATTTTAATTCATTTCCTCAATATAGTGAATATAATCAAGTGAGCGTAATGCTTCAATAATATCCTGATGTTTCTTGTATTTCTTGAAGTCACGTTCACTTATTGTGATTGATACAGAGTACACGCTTAATCCTGAGTTTGCATAAGCAGGATTTGATTCAATGTCATCAATCTTGAGGCCAAGTTTGCGAATGATGACGACGAAGTCCTGAAGTTTATAGCTGTTCTTGAGTTCGAGATGAACTTCAAAGTGATTAGATCTGTCTTTTAGAATTGTCTCTGCGAGTGGTAATTGAGATATGCAGAAGATTAATGCGATGAAAGCGATTAACGTGATTGTGTAGAGACCTGCACCTGTAGCGAGTCCGATTATGCCGCAAGCCCAAAGACCAGCAGAAGTAGTGAGACCTTTGATTTGACTTCGTGAGTTAAAGAGAATTGAATTGCCGCTGATCATTGCAACGGATATTACAGAAGCAGCAGATATTATTGGGAAGCCCTGAGCAGTATGGGATATTATGCAAGAATCAATCATTGAGGAAGCGCATGAAGCAATAGACACGAGAATGAATGTGCGAAGACCAGCGGAATGTCTTTTGCTTGAGCGTTCGCATCCGATTATGGCAGCGAGGAGTACGGCAATGAAAATTCGGAAGAGGACAGAATAAAAATTAATGCCTGAAGCCCAAGAGCCTAAGATTTGAGTTATGGGGTCATTATTGAAATTCATAGAGTGAATCATCTCCTGAGAAAGAATATTAAACAGCAATTATAACAGCAAGCATAAAAAAACAGGCTGTCCGATTTGCGAACAACCTGCTGTAATTTTTATCTTACCTTGCTAAATTATTTTCTCGAATGAATTCCATGAAACGTTTGATGATTTCTTCATTGCGTATTGAAATGTCATCTGCATTAAAGTCCTGCCTTGTATTTGCCATGTCAACAAGCTCATGAATTTTTGTGCCTGGTCTGCCTGGAATCATGCCGAGATAATATTTAGCTTTATCCTGAAATCTATAGTCAGCGGCTCTTATGTTAATTTTCTTCTCAAGCAGAGATTTATTTCCAATGGCCTCAATATTTTCAGGTACAGGGTATCTGTTCTTTGCGTAGATGTGTTCGGTCTCAAAGATTGTTTCAATCGGAACGAGTTCTTGATTCTCATAAGTGAAAGCATACCATGCCAAAATGGAGCGTGTGATCGGTCTGTTATTGGAGAATGTATAATTGCGCAAAGTTGTTTCAAGTTCTGCTGTATTAAAGCTGAAATCAGAGAATGTAACCTCTTTTCCCCTTACGATATTGAGCATTTCACTGAAGACGGGAGTACGAAGAATATTAACGCCTGGTCTGATAATCGTGAATGCCCATATGAATGCAGTAATGACATTAAGGAACGCAAAGAATTTTTCTTCATCAAGATTATTATTCTCGTCTTTGTTATGCATGAAGTACACAGAAACTATGTATGTCCACATGCCATTAGGAGCGTAATTGAGAACGAAGAGTTTTCGCAGGATTCGTTCAGAGAATTTTGTTTTGTCCTGATTAGCGATGTCATTCCAGAAATTAGCGAGCGTAATTAAATTTGCAAAAGTCTGTTTATGATTCTCGCGCAGGAGTTTATAATTCTCAGCCTCATAAAATTTTCTCAGTCTTTCAAGAGTTGAGTTTTTATTACCTCGTTTAGCTCTTTCAAAGTACATGTAGCGGGTAAAAATCTCATCGACAGGGTTATCTGTATTTGACTTGAAGATTTTTTCGCATGTATTTTCGAGTTCCTTCCATTGTTCGATAAATTCATCTTTCATGCCGTCATCGGAAAATGCTTTATATAACTGTGCCTTGAATATATCTGAATCAGATAATGGTTTGCCTCTGTCATTGAGAGTTGAAAAAATGCGGAGAGCTGTATCCTGTGATTCGGCTTCAATGGGGAGCAATATACAGTTTTTGAGTATTCTTGTCGGCATGTAAGGAAAATAAACGGGAGTTTCCTCAATGAATTTCTTGATCTTTTCCTGAAAGAATCTGTAGTTTACGGCATAACGACTCACTAATTCTTTTGGAGCTTCACCTGTGAGCAATATATTTTTGAATTCTTCTTTATCGCTATCAGTTGCAACTTCAGATTTGATTTTCAGGGCTGACATATCAGGTTTATCGAACTCATCAGTTTTCCAGAGACATTTTTCGATATTATGTTTTGCACTCAGAGATTTTTCGTCCTGCATGTTGCTGCCATATGCTTTGTAGAAAGCACGAAGCAGGAGCATAAGTGTCGTGAGTCTTTGCTGTCCATCGATAACTTCGAGTTTATTGTCTTTGTTCTTGAATAAGACGATAGGGCCAAGAAAGTATTCATCAGAGCTGTCAAATCTTGAATAATCATTATCAGGGAAAGCGAATGAGAAAATATCTTCCCATAAAATGAGACGTTCTTCATCTGTCCATGCATAAGGTCTTTGGTAATCTGGGATAAGAAAATCCGAATTATTCTCTGATAATAATTGCTGAACCGTTTTTTGATTAACGTTTAATTTTTTAGTCGGCATAGCAAAAAATTTTCGTCCTCCTTAGTGAAAAGTAAAATGAACGCACGAATTATATCATCATTTTTCATAACAAAAAGAGGAAGCCCTAACTCGTAGAACTTCCTCTTTCTGTATTCTTTAACTGGCAGCGGTCTGCTCTCCCGTATGTACCCCACACAGTACCATCGACGCTCGCAGGCTTAACTGCCGGGTTCGGCATGTGTCCGGGTGTGACC
>CAJOLN010000128.1 GCA_905235395.1 uncultured Synergistales bacterium | reverse complement strand
CTGTCTCTTGGGAGAAGCTCTGAAACTTTTCCTCCGTCTACGCTAACATTCACTTGCTCAAGCGGTTTATATCCGCTTAGTGCTTTGTTGTCGAGAAATATTTGATGCTCACGTCCGATAAAGAACAGCCATACTCCGAGTGCGATTAATCCTGCAAGAACGACAAGCCTCTGAAACCACCTCATCAGGAAATTCAAAAAAGCTATGAACATGATTATCTGCCTCCCCTGTTGCCGCGTAAACTTCTTCTTGATGCTTCACGTTCTCTGTTCCTCTTCCACGCATGAAGTACAAGTGCTATCGCTATGATTCCGTATGATACGAACACTCTGAAATATTCACCAATTTGTGCTTCACCAATGAGATTCTTTCCTGCCATAGGTGCAACGATGAACATCAGGTGAAAGAGTATTACGCCCACAAAAACATTTGCTATGCTTGCACGTGATACACTTGCTCCTCCAATCAGCAAAGCCGCGATTGAGAACATGCCTGCCTGTTCATGACTGTTATATGTGTTAAGCGTTCCCATGTTCTGCAAATAAATTATCTGTCCGTAACATGCAAGTACTGTTGAAATTACAATTGCGATTATTCGTGTCCTGTTCACCGGAATTCCTGCACTGTCCGAAACACTCTGACTTTGTCCTATTGCACGCATGTCCTGCCCTAACTTCGTCTTCCTGAACCACACTATGAATATGCAGAACAATGCAATCAATAACAATGTTGCAAGAGGGATTCTGATTGTGCCTTCAAAAAATGGAAGCTGAAACATTAAGAATGCTCCTGAACCCTGAGTGCTCAAAAACTGATTCGTCTGTGCAGTGCCTGATATGACTGCCGGAATCAAATTGTCGAGTACTCCGCGAATTCCTACAAGGCTAACTGCATTTCTCACACCGTAACCGCGAGATAATAAGAGCGTTGGATTTGTTATTGGGATTACCCAGCCCATTAGATATAACACTACGAGCTGATACACACCATTGATGAAGAAACCCAGAATATATGACGTAACCATCTCTCTGCCCTTCGCACGATTCAGAACAGCCCCGCAGAATATTCCAAGTACTATCGCAATAGGTGTGCCGATGAGACATGCTAAGACCATTCCGGGAATTCCGACTACTCCCCAGTCATATATGAATAGCAATCCAATCTGACCGGCCATTGCTCCAAGTACCATTCCGAAATTTAATCCCATTCCTGCCATTATTGGAATCAGTAACGAGAGAATGAGAAATGAATTGCGTCCGATTCGCGTCAATAATTCCTGAACTAAATAGCTCGCGGAAAAACCTGAAAGAGGAATTGCGAAGGCTGATATGATAATGAAGATTGCAGGTACAGCATTTCCTGCGATTAAATCAATGAGTTTCCGAATCATCTTCCTGCACGCACCTTTCTCGTGAGAGCATAGAGAATCATTCCGTTGCTCACGATTAATCTTATGACTTCTGACATGTCCGTCTGCAAATAACTGTTAATGACGCTTGGAGTCATTGTAAGTATGCCCTGAAAAAGAAAAGTTCCGACAATGACATTCAGAATTGTAGCCTTGTTTACGCTTGCACCTCCGAGCAATATAGATGCAACTGCGGGCAAGGCCATGTAGAACGGCCCCATATACAACTGAATGAATCCGAAGCTCTGTTCATACACTATGATTCCTATTGCACCCAGCACCGTAGACATTATTACGCTTATCGTTCGCATTTTATCAACATTAACACCTGATGCACGCGCAAATTCAGGATTTGATCCTACAGCCGTCATTGCTGTTCCTGTTTTTGTGTGCATGAATATCCATACGATTATGGCCATGACTGCAAAGAATATCAGCATGCCAGTAGGAATGTATAAGTGTTCGTTGATGTTCACACTCAATGCGTCACTCAGAACATGCAGCCAGTAACCTTCAACGCTTATTGTCGTTCTCAGTCCGCGACCTGCATATCCCCATACCATTGTGGGATTTTTATACGGAAGTAACAGCCACGCAATGCACATGAATGATACCGATGAAAATCCTACATACGTTGCTATCATCATCTCGTCGCCTTTGACGCGGTTCAATAATTTTCCGTATAACCAGCCGAGAATTACCGCAATAGGAATCGCAATTATTATCGCAGAAGCAAAACCAATCGGTTCACGCCACGTAGTAATGAACGCCTCATTGAGCCACGAAATTTTATATTGTGCTCCGAGTTCAATCAGGCGGGCTAATATCTCAACGTTCCATTCAATTGAGAGAGTTGCACCAAGAAGACCGGCAATGATTCCCAAAGGCAGACCAAAATTTAATCCGCACCCTGCCTGCACCATTGGTATCATCGCGAGTACCATTACGCCATTCATGCCGAAACGTACAAGTGTATTCGACAATGACGTATCAACGCGAACTCCTACGAATGGAGCTGCTATGAATAATCCAAGCAGGAACAGCGCAATTATTATTCTTGGCCACCCTGCATTCTGTATGAATCTGCTTATCATGTTTATGTATAATCCTCCTTTGCTATTCAGTCGCAGCCAGTGCTACACGTAGTTTTTCGCCCATCATGAGCATTCCGAATTCTTCAGCTGGACTCGATGCTGGAAGTATACCGGCAATCTCTCCCTTATCGACAATGGCTACACGATCACAAACGCTTCTTAGTTCTTCAAGTTCCGAACTCGTGATTATGATTGTCGTACCGTTATCCTTGTTGTATTTCTTCAGGGTATCGAGTACGAGTGTCTTTGCTCCGATGTCAATTCCTCTTGTTGGTTCGCATATGAGAAGTATATTAGGACGCAATACAAATGCCTTCGCTAAACATACCTTCTGCTGATTGCCGCCGGATAGTTCTCCTGCCTTCTGAGTAGGGCCTGTGCACTTTATGCTTAATGCCTCAATGTATTTCTCTGTTTCCTTCCTCATTGCGTATTCGTTGCGTACCTGGAAGATTAACGGAATCCCAATAAGGAATCTTCCTTGTGTCTGCATTGCCGTAAACGTGATGTTCCAGTCTAACGGCTCATCAAGAAGGAGACCTACACCTCTTCTGTCTTCACTTACGAACGCCATTTTTCTGCCTAATGCTGCACGTGGTTTGTTCAATGCGAGCCTCTTACCGAACAGGCGAACTTTTCCTCCTGAAGGATAAAGTCCCATTATGCCGTTTGGAATTCCGAGTTTCCCATGACCAGCAAGACCTCCGATTCCGAATATCTCACCCTTCTTCACTTCAAACGATACATCACGTACTGTTTCACCGGGCATATCTACCCATAGATGTTCAACTTTGAGTGCAGGTTTAGGTTTCTTCTTTTTCTTGAGGGGCTTCGCTAACGTAACTGTTGCTGTTGTTTCTTTTGCTTCGATTGCATCATTCGAGACTTCTGCTTCTTCGATTCTTCGTTCACTCTCACGTCCTACCATTAATGACGCTATCTGTCTGGTCGTGAGTTCCTCTGCGGGTGAATCTGTGATTAATCTTCCGTCTCTGAGAACAATAATTCTGCTGCAAAGTTCTTTAACTTCACTGAGCCTGTGAGATATGAATACGATTGCTATTCCCTGTTTCGCAAGTTTCTTCAGCGCAATCAATAATATCTCTGCTTCCTGTTCAGTTAATACTGCTGTCGGTTCATCTAGGAACAACAAGCGCGTATTCTTTCGGTCAATCTCTCTTGCAATCTCTATGAACTGCTTATACCCAACAGGCATCTCATTGACCGTCATGCTCGGACTTATATTTACACCTAATGTGTTAAGTGCATCACTTGCCCTTCTGAGCATTGCGTCACGATTTAATGTTGAAACTCTATCACTGAAAACGTAACTCATCAATGAGCCGTTGAGGACTTCACGATTCAAAAGAATATTCTCTGTTGCAGTGAAGCCAGGTATCAATGAGAACTCCTGATGTACCATTCCGATTCCCTGTGCGAGTGCCTGATTCGGTGATGTGAAATGCACAGGCTTTCCGCTTATGTGAATATCTCCCTCGTAACCTCCTGTTGAACTTATCACAGGCATTCCGAAAAGTATGTTTAACAGTGTAGATTTGCCTGCTCCGTTCTCACCGACAAGACCAATTATTTCTCCGGGCATTACGTCAAATGATATATCAGTGAGTACTCTGTTTCCGTAAAACTCTTTGCCTATATGCTGAAGCTGTAACAATGGCATGCTGTTGCTGTCTGACAAATTGAATCACCTCTTTAAATATACAAAAAGGGAATGCGTTTTTGCTTCGCGCACTCCCCGTGAA
>CAJOLN010000127.1 GCA_905235395.1 uncultured Synergistales bacterium | reverse complement strand
GATGATTTTGATTATGCGACACACGTATACTTAGACGGCAGGAAAATTATTCCAATTGATAAAGTAATCAGCAATTTCACTTTCGGAGGAATGAGCACGCAGAAAAGCCTTCGTGATGTGAAGAAACGAATCGATGAGATATATGGTATCTATAAGAAGTATGGAATGAGCAAGTTCTACTACCTTCACAGATTAATCTTCGAGACGATAAAGTACTTGATGATATAGGGACGTGAATCGATTTCATGATATGGAAATTATATTTTCAATTTCTGAAGTTCGGAGCATTCACCTTCGGAGGAGGCTGGAGCATCGTAGCGCAGATGAAGGAACTGTATGTTGAGCGTGAGAAGAATATCACAGATGAAGAATTACTAGACATAACAAGCATAGGAAGAAGTTTACCTGGAACAATGATAGGGAATATCGCAATGTTTTACGGTCATCGTCAGGCAGGTTTCTTCGGAGGAGTCGCCTGCATGTTTGGAATGATAACCGTCCCAATGATAGTGTTAATCGCAATCACAACTTTCTACACTGCATTTCATTCTAACATATGGGTAGCGTCTGCAATGAAGGGAGTACGTACAGCAGTAGCACCAGTGATATTGAGTGCGTTAATGGGAATGATTAAGAGTGCGTTCAAAATTCCTCTGTGCTTCGTTATCGCTTTGGCCATGTTCGTACTGTTCTTCTTCTTCAATGTTAGTTGTGTATGGCTCGTAGTGATTGGTGCAGTACTTGGCCTAATCATGTGCGAATATTACGAGAGGAGGCGCGGAATTGATGTTACTGCTTGAATTATTCTGGAGCTTCGTGAAAATTGGATTTACGAGTTTTGGAGGCTTGTCTATGATTCCGTTAATCTCAAGTGAAATGATTTCGCATAACTGGATGAATGCACATGAAGTGTCGGACATAGTAGCGATTGCCGAAATGACACCAGGCCCGTTAGGTTTGAACTGTGCAACGTTTGCAGGAATGAGAGCAGCAGGTTTAGCGGGTGCAATTGTTGCGAATATTGGTGCATTAGCTCCGACATTTACGTTATGTTTTGCGGCGGCAGTCTTCTTTGAACACTTCAATAAGAATAAGAGGCTTGCACAGATAATGACAGGTGTACGTCCTGCATGCGTTGGAATGGTTGCAGGGGTAGTGATTCAGCTTGCACTTGCGAACTATGCAGATTCAACAGGAGGAATTCATGTGCCTTCATTGATACTTGGCCTAGTGAATCTGATTCTGTTGATGAAATTCAAAATTTCAATTCCAAAGATTATATTGTTCAGTGCATTAATGGGAGTAATATTATTCGGGGTGATTGGATTATGAGAAATGAAAATTTAAAGAAGATTATAGAACTGCGTCATGAATTGCATAAATATCCCGAACTCTCAATGAATGAATCTCAGACTAAACGGCGTTTAATGAATTTCATCGAGACCAACACAAACCTTGCTGTAGTTGATTGCGGGAAATGGTTTTATGCCTCACGTTATGTTGAAAGCACAAGTGCAATAGCTTTCCGTGCTGATATGGACGCATTACCAATGAATGAGACGATAGCACTTCCATATGCTTCAGTGAATGAGGGTGTATCCCACAAGTGCGGACATGACGGACATTGTGCAGCACTCTGTGGATTGGCACTCGAACTCGCAAATATAAAAGTGAATCGTTCGGTGTATCTGATATTTCAGCATGCAGAAGAAACAGGTCAAGGCGGTTCTGAATGTTCAGCGATGATTCGTGAAAGGAATATCAGCGAGATATATGCGTTCCATAACTGGAGCGGTTATCCTGAGAACAGCATTGTGATTCGTTCGGGATTATGTCAGTGTGCATCACAGGGTTTGACGATTGCCTTCAAAGGACGTGAAGCGCATGCAAGTGAACCAGAAAAGGGAATCAATCCCTCATTTGCTGTGGGAAGATTCATAATGTCATTGAAGGAACTCTACGGAAAATATGAAGGCCGAAAAGTTTTGTGCACTGTCGTGAATGTTCGTGTAGGCAGCAGGAACTTCGGAATTTCACCAGGAGACGGAGAAGTATCACTTACGCTCAGAGCAGAACGAGAGAGAGACATGAAGAGTTTTGATGATGACATTAGGAAACTTGCAGTTAAAATTGCAGAAGCTCATTCAGTGAATGTGAGCTTTGAAACGCATGATTATTTTCCTGAGACAGTCAGCAATTCAGAGTGTGTTATGAAGGTGAAGAGTGCTGCCTGTAAACTTGGCCTGAAGGTTATTGAAATGAATGAAGCAATTCGAGCATCAGAAGATTTTGGTTGGTACATGAAACAGATTCCCGGAGCAATATTTTATGTTGGTAACGGTGAAGATTATCCTGCGATACATACAGGCAGTTATGACTTTAATGATTCGATTCTAAATACAGCAGTTGATATGTTCATGAGTATATTCAGGTCTGAGGCGTGCTAAAATAACTCACAGGGCAGTTCAGACGGTCGCATGTTCAAAGCATGAGGAAAGTCCGGGCTTCACAGGGCAGTATGCCGGATAACGTCCGGCCGGAGCAATCTGAGGGAGAGCGCAGCAGAAAAGATACAGCCAGATGAAAAACAGCGGCAAAGGTGAAAAGGTGCAGGGTAAAAGCCCACCAGGCATGAAGCAATTCATGTGCTATGCAAGCCCCATACGAAGCAAGATCTAATAGAGAGGGTTAAAGGCGGCCCGCTGACCTCCGGGTATGATCGCTTGAGGCACTTCGCGAGGAGATGCACAGATAAATGACCGTTAACCAGACAGAACCCGGCTTATGAACTGCCTGCTTATATCATGAAGGGAATAACACTCACACATTGGAACGCATAAACTTTTATGACTGGCAGATACGCGCATACAATCATATTCGGAATAACAGTGCAGTACTCTCTGCCCCAACAGGATCAGGAAAAACCTTAGTCGCATATTTATGGGCAGGAATTCTGAATCATAACGGGAGCATAAACACTCAGCCTGAAGTATCACGTGTAATATTCACTGCACCAATTAAGGCACTCAGCAATGAACGCTATCTTGATCTTCGCAAAATGGGACTCGATGTAGGGATTGAGACAGGAGACTTCAAACGCAACGAAGGAGCAAATATCATATGCTGCACTCAGGAAATCTACACGATGAAATATGCCAAATTTCCGAATCAGAGATTAATTGTTGACGAATTTCACTACATCTTCACGGATTCAGACAGAGCACGGACATACATTGACGGCATAAAGGACACGAATCCAGATACGCCAATATTAATAATGTCAGCGACAATGGGAGGCATAAAAAGTGTGGGAAAATATTTATCGGGAATATGCGAACGTGATTTTGTGATTCATGCCGCGAAAAAACGTGTTACAGAATTAATTTTTCAGCCAGATAATCCAGTGAACTCAGAAAATATTCATGACGCATTAGTCTTTGTGCTCTCACAAAACGGAGCTTATGAACTGGCCATGAAAATAGCATCATCAAGAAAGAAAATTAAATTTGAATACACTAATAGATTGAATGAGCTTGCGGATATTCTTGAAGTGAAACAGATTCCTTCATGCCTGTATAAAGGAGTTGGTGTATATCACGGAGGAATGCTGCCAAAAGAAAAATTGTTCGTTGAGTCTGCGTTTCGTGAGAGACTTCTTGATGTTGTATGCGGAACTACTGCTTTGTCTCTGGGCGTTAATCTTCCTGCTGAGTTCGTGATATTCGCACAGCTCGTGAACTACTTCAACTACAGGCCAATCACGCATAATGAGTTCATACAGATGTCGGGACGAGCAGGCAGAAAGGGATTATTCGATCCTGGTTACGTTTCATGGCTGAATAATTCTCCGTATGAATGCAATAAATTCAACACTGGAAAAATTTTCAGAAAGCTCATGAGTATAGGAGCAGAAGATGCAGTTGTGAGACTGAGACCGTCATACGGGAAAATTCTTCGCAAACAGGTCATGATTGAATACGAAGCTGAATACATTGCAGAATATTCATTGCCGTCATTGAGAGCCGGAAGTGTACTCGCAGAACTGAAAGCGGGAATGAAGAAAATAGACCTAGCCGCAAAGAGAATCACGCGCGGAGGAGAACGGAAAAAATTCATGAGCATACTTTCAGAAATATGGTATGACGAGATGGACGTTGATGAAAATTTAGAGATTGCGAGATTGTTCCTCGATGAACCTAATCCGAGTGCATTAATGGCCGCGAAGTTGATTATGCAGTATGAGAGAAATTACCTACAGGCGTTGCTGAAAATTAAGCGTTTCTCAAATCATTTACCCAGAAACAAGCGATTCAGACT
>CAJOLN010000126.1 GCA_905235395.1 uncultured Synergistales bacterium | reverse complement strand
GATAAATTCTATGCCGCAATTCATGAAAATGATTCATCAAAGCGTCTGAGAATGCTGCGATACATTGAGGGAGATTTTTCGATGTATTCGCCGTACTGGTTCTACAGGGCTAAAGCTGCTTATGAGTGCGGAGAGCCTGAAGAATCGCAGAAGTTTTTTGAGAAGTTCAATGAGGTATGGCGGCCTGTTCTTAGGAAAGACCCGTACAGAGTTGAGGCGTTGAAGTATAAGATTGACGGGCTTATTCGTGATGAATTATCTGCTGAAAATGCAAAGATAATTCGTGAATGCCTTGCTGAAATGAGAGACAATACATTGCTTGAAGACTGGCCGAATAATATCTATATGGGCATGATGTATTTCACGCTTGGCGATAAGGAAGCAGCGATTGATTGTGTTATGTGCAATATAGATTTTTGTTTTGAGCGTGAAACAAGCAAAAGACTTCTTGCTTCTTTTGATGATAAAGCACGGCACGAGGAAACAGTCGTTTCTGCCGCAAATTCTGAACATGAAGTTGTTGAACAACATACATCTCATACGACAGAACAGAAACCGCAGAAGCAATCGCTCAGACAGCGAGCAAAGAGCGGAGACCCTGAGGCACAGTATCAGCTTGGGTGTTTTTATGGCGGTATATCTTTGCATTTCATTGTTTGCATGATATTTGGTCTGCCTTTTTATGAATGTTTTGCAGCAATGTTCTTTTATCCATCATTGCTGTTAGTAGTTGTTGGTGCATGCATTCTTTGGATTGGTGGAGTTATTGATAATAAATGCTTACCATTGATGACGAAGTACTGGTACACAAAAGCAGCAGAAAACGGACACATTGAGGCTATGTACAAGCTGGCCAAAATCTGCAAATACGATGAAGCAATACGCTGGTACAAGAATGCGGCAGGGTATGGGCATATTGGAGCACAGAAAGCATTAGGTGAATTGTACAGGTTTAATTCGCCCATTGAATCATACATGTGGGAATATCTTGCATATCTTTGCAATGGAGCAATCAATCTCGGAGATAAACCTAAAACGCCGGCTTATGACGGTCTCTCAAAAAAGGAAACAAGAGCTGCAATAGCGTCTATAGCGTGGGCTGAAAACGAAGCACAGAAAATGTACGATGAAATACAGAAACGTAAGGAGAGTAAATAATGACGGCAACAACATTAGCCGCAGCACAAAAGAATCTTGCACAGCTTGTAGCCGATGTGAATGACGGCTCCACACAGGTTATCATTGTGAATGATGACGGAAAGAATGCAGTGCTTGTTTCCGAAGAAGAATGGAACTCATTACAGGAGACTATGTACCTGTATTCGATTCCAGGAATGGTTGAAAGCATAAAGGCGGCAAGGGAAGAGCCTTTATGAATATACGCCTTATGACCCAAATGAAGAATGGTAAAAACATGAAGGAGGCATAAATCAAAATGGCATTCAAAAAATGGGCAAACGTACCCGAAGTTATGCAGGAAGTTGAAAAACTTTCAGCACAGGCTGAAAAATACAATTCACTTCTGTCAACAAAGAAAACTGAAGATAAAGCAGCTGCACAAAAAATCTGGCAAAGCATGGCCAGTTCATACTGGGATATTCTCTTTGTACTCATCGAAGCAAAAACAAAAAGCAATCCGGCTAAACTGGTCTTTGATGAAGAAGAAAGACTCTTCATTGACTTGGGATATATACCAGGCATTCTGAATCTCAGCAAGAATTTTGACCCTAAGAAATTTCTCGAAGCAAAATGCGCAGGCGGAATCATTCCCGTAATGACATTCTCAGATTACATCGCTGAATCATGGAGCAGCATTACAGGCAGTGAATCACCAGTACCCTCAATCGGAATGACACTCAATGCAAGAATCTCATACCTACAGAATGAACTCATCAAAGCACAGAAGGAACGAGACGAATTCATATTCACAATTGCAGACGCATATGAGCCTAACTTGAATTCAAGACAATTCGCCTCAAACATGAATCAATTCTTAATGTCAGCCATGAAGGTCAACATGCGCGTACCAGAATATAGAGAAGGAAGCGAAGCAGAACGTCAGAAATTATCGCAGGAACGCAAAGCCTATAATGATTCAGAGAGTGCAGTTATGATGATGCTGAACTCCGCACGCAAAAATGAAGCTAACCCTTTACCTGCACCTAAAGCCGAAAAGTTTACGCAGCTTCACGCACTCACAAAGATAATCGCAAAAGAGATTCTGTATTCCCAGATTGATGCCGCGAAAATTTCAAGACGCATGAAAAAAATTACTGATGAATGTGCGAACATGTCTGCACAGATGAGACGCGGTGAACTCAAGAATATGCTTGCAAAAAAACGCGACTATCTCACTGTCCCTGCCAAGAACGCAAGAGCAGATACATCACTGTTATGTCAGCCTGAAGCGAATCCGATTGATTACGCCGCAAACTATGCAATTCTCGAAAGCATGTGCAGAATGGATATTGATATGTTCAACGTTCCAAGAGTACGCATGTATGGAATCCCAAGAGCAATTTTCGTGCCTGGTCAGGGGCTTGGCACTTATGACTGGTCAGATCACACGCTAATGATTCCTGCATTCCCTATCGGAGGAGAGGATACATCAATCAGCTATGCAATCGGAACATTCAGGTGGGATTCAGATGAGGACAGAAAACTTAAAACTCCCTATGAGAACATCAAAGAGAACAAGAAGAAATCTCTGCTTGCTTTGGCACAGTCATTCTACAAGGACTATTCGCTGTGGATGACCAAAGAGAAGAAAGGTTATCGCATTCTTCCCGGAACCACGCACAAGGTCTTCGTTGATATGTTCAGGCCAAGACCAGAAGAGTAAGTGTGATTCATTATGCCCATAAACATACCCGGCGGATTACCTGCTGTTAATATCCTTGAACGCGAAAATATTTTCGTCATGACTCAGAGACGCGCACAGAGTCAGGATATTCGCCCTCTGAGAATTTTAATCTTGAATCTTATGCCGACAAAAATTGTTACTGAGACACAGTTAGCACGTTTAATAGGCAATACTCCTCTTCAGGTTGAAATTGATTTACTCACCATGAGCGGACGAACTCCTAAGAACACTCCCCTTGAACATATGCTCGCGTTCTATAAAAATTTCGATGCTGTACGTGATGATTTCTTTGACGGCATGATCATTACAGGTGCACCAGTTGAACATCTTGCATTTGAGGAAGTCTTTTACTGGAATGAACTTTGTACTATCATGGAATGGAGTAAAAGCCATGTTCACAGCACATTTCATATATGCTGGGGAGCGCAGGCAGGATTGTATTATCATTACGGGATACCAAAGATTCATTTGGCCAAGAAATTATTCGGGGTCTTCCGTCACAGGGTTACGCATAAAGGTTCGATTCTGTTTAGAGGTTCTGATGATGTCTTTATGGTTCCTCATTCACGACACACAACAGTAATGCGCCGGGATATTAAGAAAGTTCCTGCACTGAAAATTTTATCAGAGAGTGATGAAGCAGGAGTATATGCAATCTCAACGAACGGAGGAAGGCAATTATTCATCACAGGACATTCTGAGTATGACCCTGAGACATTAGCACTCGAATATTGGAGAGATAAGAAAGCTGGTCTGCCGATTCAGATTCCAGTCAACTATTTCCCTGATGATGATGACACTAAAACTCCCGTATGCACATGGCGTTCAAGTGCCAACCTGTTATATTCAAACTGGCTGAACTATTTCGTGTATCAGCAGACACCCTATGATGCAAAGAACATCAAAGATATAAACAGGGTGAACTGAATGATTTTTTGTGCCAGTATACGCGGGAAGTATTTACTATTTTCGTGGTGCATTGAGTGCCTTAAACAGCACTTCTTTTACGTAATACAATATGCGTTTCAGACACATCAAAGGGGCGTATATCTTCAGGGGTTTTTCTTGGGCGAAATAAAATTTGAAGACATCAAGTAACATCATTTTGAAATAACTTTTTTCCCAAGTTCTGCCCCCCCCCTATTACGCATAATTACTGATGAATTATCTATAACTATGTGTATATGATTACGTGTATCTTCCAGTTTCGAAAGGTAATAATTAATGTAAATATTGTACACATGGAGAGGTGCTGAATTGAGATATTTGCTTTCATCGAACGTACTAAGACAATCGGTCCTAACTATACAGTTGCCAAAATATATAGGATTGGGTTCGTATTGGGTATAAAAATTTTTTACGTCTTCAAAGCATATTTGTTTGTCCCATTCTTCTGAAAGCATAAGCAGGTCAGGCATGTGTTCTAAGTAACGTACAATAGTGGAAACCTTTGATAAATCTAGTACGTCATCATCTCCAAGCCATAGCGCAAATTTTGTTCCCGCTTGTCTGAGCACACGAAACATATTCAAATCTGCTCCTATGTTATGGTCGTTTTGAGAGTAATATAAATTCGCGTAGTCATAAGCAGAAATATCAAATGCTTCCCCCTCGTAATTATCTGACACGTAAACAGGCCAATTATATTTTTTCGCAGCTGGGATAACATTATCAAGGCATCGCTTCAACTTTCCACGATTATATGAAGGTATACAAACTGATAAAGCATTAGCTCTATTCAAAGTTATTATCCTCTCCTTAATTTTTTGTTTATTTATATTAGCATAATTATCTGTGCAATTCTATTGAGCCTTTAATATGCTTAATCATGAAAAATTTTTGATGATACAGATCAATAAATCATTTGGTATCTTAATATCTGAATTATTTTTCTGATAATAATTCTGATGATGAGCAGATAAAACTTACATCTGCATATGATGTTCCAGTACTTATCTGTTATATTTTAATTAACCGGATTATTTTGCGCATCAGTATACATCTTAATGGCGCAAAAAATACTGAAGGCATAAAATAATGCTGAGCTGTGAAATTGAGAATACAAGACAGGGTTACATCGCAACAGGAGCAGATGATGAAGCTGTATTGTGGTTGCTGACAGGAGATGATTTCACACCTCACACAGAAAGCATTAAAATAAAATCTTAATGGAGCGTATATCTCATGAAGAAGAATCTTAGTATCAAATCAGTGCTCATCATGCTGGCATTAATTCCCCTAATCCTTGCAGTAATCATCATCGCAGTCATAACATCACGTGTATTCATCAGAAATCTAAAGGAATCCACAAAGGAACAGTTAATCGTAGCGGCAAAAGCTCTCAGAGAATACTACGAGTATGACATAGTGAACAATAATGACCTTGTTGACGGTTTTATACGTTATGACACTTCATATATCGATTCAATGAGAAGCACGGGGGTGGACTTTACACTGTTCAAGGAAAATATACGTTTCATGACCACAATACGGAACTCAGAAGGCAAACGTATAGAAGGAACTCCTGCTTCAAATGCTGTATGGAATGCGGTAAGTATGGGCAATGATTATTATTCTGACAGCGTGAAGATTAACGGTATTGATTATCATGTCTACTATATGCCGATAAAATTCAACACAAAAGTTTACGGAATGGCTTTCTCAGGTAAACCTGCAACGGAGATTCAGGAAGCCGAAAGAAGTATTTACATGATAATAATAACAATAAGTGCATTACTGATAATATTCTTTGGAATCATAACTGTCATTGTAGCCCGAAACGTAGCTAATCCTCTCAAGGAAGTAGCCGCAAGAATCGAAAAGCTCCTTGATGTGAATTTCGATGAAAAAATTTCAGCAAAGAGCAGTATATATGAAACTTCACAGTTAATCACAG
>CAJOLN010000125.1 GCA_905235395.1 uncultured Synergistales bacterium | reverse complement strand
ATAACCTGCTACGGACTTCTGCCTTCAGCCGCAATAATTGGACTGATATTTTCATTGAGAGTGAAGAATAAGAGCAGCATACACTATTCAATGATATATATTTTGATTGCCGTGTTGATAGCATACTTGCGTGTTTTCGCCAGACATTCACTTTTAGAAGGAAATCAGGCTTTATTTTTCCCGTTTGTATTCTGCGTCATTCCTTTAGTTTTCGTGAACACAAAAGCACTCAAAAAGTCTATTATGTTTATGATCATTCTGGTTATGGTCTTTACACCTTACGTGAACTCATATCGAAGCTCGGCCAAGTTCAACGGCAATCATGGAATAGCAGATGCCGGAGTGAAAAATTTCGAGTTCGTAACATGGAAGCCAGGAGATAATCGATGTGATACTACAGGAAATGATTTATACCCCAAAAATTTAAGGGCAGTATTAGATCAGGTACTCGATAAAGGTCAGACATTCTTTGAGGGTATCAATGCACATCTTCTTTATGCGTTTATGGAGAGAGAAGCACCTTTCCTGCATCATGCGGTACAGCTTATCTTCAATGAACATGGACAAGACGCATATATCAATCAATTCAAAAAGGATTATGAGCAAAATAGAATTCCGATTGTAATTTCATATCACACACCCGTAGAAGACCCTGAAGCTGTACCTGTACAAAATATACCTGCTGATATTGATGGTATACCCATAGAGCTGAGTATTTATAAATTGCATGAATTCATAAATGCTCATTATGAGCCTTGGCTTATCGCAGATGACTTTTATCTGATGAAGGCCAGGAACAGCATGATAAGTTATGACATTCCGGCTGATTCTGAAGCAATAAAACCGTATAACGTTAAGCAGAGCACCAATATGTATCTTATTCCGTTCATATGGGGGAATTATGACGCTAAGACAGCAAAGAATTTCCCACAAGAACTGCAATCTATAACACAAACAGCAAAACTCGAACGCAATATGTCCAAGAGCTTCAATCTTAATCCTGAAATAGATAAATCCGAAGGGAATTATTTATATTTCAGAGTAACGACCGATAATGATAATGCAGCGTCAGACAATTATCAGGAAAATTACACTCCCAGAGGAGGGCTCTATTTGAGAGCAGGTATGAAATCAGCAGGAGTTATCAATATCACATACGGAGACAGCAAATCTAATGCCTCATTCCTTGTGGTGTCTGGAACGCATGATTATCTTGTAAGAATCAGCTGTCAGTATGAATGGATGAACGAGAAAAATGATAAAATCACGATAACAAGCTCAATACCTGTAACACTTGAGAAGTTTTCGGTTCTCAGAGGAGATTAAAATAAAAGCGAGGTAAAAACACTTGGAACATGATATTTTGCTAAATCGGTGTCCTTTGTGCGGTTCAAGCTATATCGAATACAGATTCATAGCACATGGACGCGTCATAAGTGCATGCCATGAATGCGGACATATCTTTGCTAATCCACAGTCAAATAGCTCTGATGTATCTGTATTCAAGCCGTTGTATTCCCCGAATGAAATTAACGAACATGATGAGGCATTATTCATAGACAATCTTGATATTGCGAATGATCCTTCAGGACTTCTTGAAGATGTTCATGAAAAACTTGATGACGGTAAAGAGATTATGCTTTTTGTTCCGTTGCTTGAGAGTGAAAATGCAAAACATGATAAACAGAAATGGGTAGCATTTGAACAGCAGAGGCTTCATTTCTTCAGCTTCAAGACACTGAATAACATTCTCTGCAAATGCGGGTTCGGAAACATCGAGATCATATCCTCCAATAAGGACGGAGTATTTGTTCGTGCTGTCAGACGTACGAAGAATAATACAGTGAGCTTCATTATACCTGTTTACAATGAGAAGAATACTGTGAATGAGCTGCTCAATTCCGTATACATGAAAGATTTATCATCACTTGGCCTGAAGAAGGAAATGATAATTATTGAGAGTAATTCTACAGATGGCACAAGGGAAATTGTGAGTGATTTTGCAGCTCATCATAGTGATGTGAAACTTATTCTCGAAGATCGCCCAAGAGGGAAAGGTCATGCTGTAAGGAATGGATTTGCGGCTGCAACAGGAGACTTCATTGCAATACAGGACGGTGATCTTGAATACGACATAAACGATTATGACAAACTCCTGCTTCCATTGGTTAAATATCGCTAGGCATTTGTTCTAGGCTTGAGGCATACGGGAGACTGGCAGATGAGGAAGTTCGGAGAGAATGAGAAAGGGCTCGCTATGTTCTTGAACATAGGACAGATTCTGTTTACGTGTATGATAAACTTCGGATGCGGTGTAAAGCTGAAAGATCCGTTCACGATGTTTAAACTTTTCAGGAGAGACTGTCTATATGGATTGAAATTTGACGGCAACAGATTTGAAATTGACTGGGAAATATTGATTAAGCTGATTCGCAAAGGATTTAAGCCTTATGAGATACCTGTGAATTATTCTTCGCGAGGTTTCAGCGAAGGTAAAAAGATTCGTATATTCAGAGATCCTATTTTGTGCATGGTAGGATTTATTCGTTACAGATATTTATACAGAATGGAGGTAAAGAATATCCATGAACGAAACAAAATGGCCTAAGATGATTCCTGAACTCACGGATATTCAGAAGCAGACGCGTGATGATTGGATGAAGTTCTGGCATGAACAGTTACCGGGCAAATGGTATGGGATAATCGAAAATTTCAATCACGGTTACCCGGCAAGAACTAATCCGTTCAAAGACAGCACAGAAAGAATCAGAACACTCGAAATCGGAGCAGGACTTGGAGATCATATAAACTATGAAGATTTAACGAATCAAGATTATCATTGTCTTGAACTTAGGACTAACATGGCTGAAGTTATATGCAGCAAATTTCCTAAAATCAATGTTACTGTAGGCGACATTCAGAAGAGAACACAATTTGAAGATAAATCGTTCGACAGAATAATTGCTATTCATGTGCTTGAACATCTTCCTGATCTCCCTTCTGCACTAGGAGAAATATCAAGGCTGCTCAAGGATGGAGGAGTTTTTCAGGCTGTTATACCATGTGAGGGAGGTTTTGCTCACGGATTTGCACGTCAAATATCATCTGTGAGATTGTTCAATAAGCACTTCGGGGATCGCGGAGTATCATACATGTGGCTTATGAAGAAGACAGAACATGTGAATACGGCCAGCGAAATTTTACATGAGCTAAGTAAAATTACCCCCCCCCACACGTACGTATATTACCTTACGAATATTTCCCTATGCACGTGCCGATTATCTCTCTCAACTTGTGCATAGGATTAACGATCATGAAGTTAGGAGCAGAACACACTAGATGAAATATTTTGTTACAGGAGGCTCTGGTTTTGTCGGAAGCAATATGACTGACAGACTTTTATCGCTTGGTCATGAGGTCGTTGCTTACGATAATTTATCGACAGGGCAGAAAAAATTTTTGTCATCAGCAGAAAGCAATTCACATTTCAGATTCATACAAGGGGATATTCTTGATAGTCATGATTTGACAACTGCAATGTCAGGGTGTGATTTTGTGTTTCACTTTGCTGCCAACGCAGATATTCGCGACAACCTGAAGCACCCTGAATTTGTGTTTGAGCAGAACGCAAGAGGAACATTGAATGTTCTTGAAGCAATGAGGGCAAACGGAATCAAATCCATAGCATTCTCATCTACCGGATCAGTTTACGGTGAGCCTGATGTTTTCCCAACACCGGAAACAGCTCCTTATCCTGTGCAGACATCTCTGTATGCTGCCTCGAAAGATTTCGGTGAAGGAATGATTGAGTCGTACTGCAACGGGTACGGTTTCACTGGTTATATATTCAGGTTCGTATCACTGCTAGGTGAACGTTATCCTCATGGGCATGTTTTCGATTTCGTGAAAAGCCTTCTTAGAGACCCTGAGCACTTGAGAATTCTGGGCAATGGTCATCAGAAGAAATCATATCTATATATTCAAGATTGTATAGATGCAATTATGCTTTGCGTCAACACCTTCGGCAACGATGAAACAACTCACATCTTCAATCTTGGTGCTGATGAATACTGCGAGGTCAGAGATTCGGCAAAATGGATCTCGGAACGTATGAATCTTTCGCCGGAATTCGAGTTCACCGGCGGCATAAGAGGCTGGACAGGAGACAGTCCGTTTATATGGCTCGACACAAAAAGAATCCGTGCACTTGGCTGGAAGAATAAACTTTCAATACGTCAGGCTGTAGAACGAACCGTAGATTACCTGCTCTCACATAAATGGCTTCTGGAGGCAAGATAATGAAGGCAGGTATAATTGGCTGCGGAGCAATCGGTACAAAGCGTGCACAGGTCATCAAAGCTCCGCATAAGATAACAGCACTGTGTGATATTGATATAAGCAGGGCATATTCACTCGCAGAAAAACTTGGC
>CAJOLN010000124.1 GCA_905235395.1 uncultured Synergistales bacterium | reverse complement strand
ATTATAGTTATGACTGACGAGAGAACATCGCTTGCATTGTTCAGAGAGTCAATCATGATTGCAATAGAATTAGAGATTAAGCCGATAAGAAATTTGAATCCTGCGAGAAGAACATTAGCAGTGATTCCGATTAAGCTGACACAAATAATTTTCTTTTCTCTGTCTTCCAAAATTTTAACCTTCCTGCTTTTGAATATTTAAGTGATGAGTATATCATTTAGAGCAGAGGAATAATAAATATGAAGTGTATATGCTCTGCCGAAATGCTACAGAAATACACAGCAGAGCATAAAATTTTTATCGTTTGATGAGATTTTTGATTTTATCGTATAGTCTGTTGCCGATGATTTTTCTCACTGCACGTTTCATGAGTCGTGAGAGTTTTGACGGAAGGAAGTACATGTATGCGATGAAAGGTAAAGGCAGATTCATTCCGTGAGCTTTTGCAAAGTTGTAGTTGTCTTCATCAAATGCATCATTATTTTTCTTTAGTACTATTCTGCACTTATAACTGAATGAATGCCTCCTGTATGTGTTAATGTCAAACACTCCTTCAAAATCATTCAGCTTATTCATGGTCTCAAGTGCTATTAATGTTCTGAGACACTTTCCGCATATTGAACAATTATGACCTTTGGCAGAGGCATTAACGCATACATTCATATATTTCTGTGCTATATCCCAGTCAGCGATATGTTCTGTTTTTCTGGTACGTTCATACTGGCATCCGTCTATTATGAGTTCGCATCTTTCGGTCCGCACAAGAGGAACAGAAAAAGATTCAGAGAACTCCGCAAAATCAATTTTACTCCCGAATTTAGTTATCTGCGTATAGCTGTATGTACTGGAAAGATAATATTTTTTGACTTCTCTCTGTACAGCAAGTATGCATGACCACCTTGCAAGATGTCCAATATTCTGGTCATGCCCGATATTAGCAAAGAATGCATGAAGGTTTGAATCTATGAGATACACAGGAAGGCCAAGTTCATCTGCTGCTGCCTTATTTAGATTGTACCTGTCAAAGAAGAGCTTCTTTGATTCACTTCCGTATTTTCCATGAGAACCGCAGTTGTAAAATAACAGTCCGCTAATCTTATAATCTGGGTCATTTTCATTCACATAATGATCATAAATTGTGGTCAGCGAATCAACTCCGCACGATATTCCAGTCCCGATTATATTTGGTTCTCCGTCTGCAATTTTGAATCCGTCAACCTGAACATCAATTCGTGATAAGTCATCTGAAAAGTCGCATAATATTCTCTGAAGATAATTCATCACATTCTTGTAGAGTTTCTTCGAGACGCACCCGTGAATGTGCAAATCTTCTTTGTAAAACATGCATATGTAGAGAGGAACAAGAACGAAAGCATCATACACATCATCAGTGAGCATATGGGCATCTTCGTCTTTAACTGCTATCCATATTGTTGATTCAGGTAAGTAATTCTGCCCCCCCCCAGTTAGGTATTTTATGTAACATAGTATCAATAGACACTGCAAATAGCCGTGAATGTTTCATGATCTTCAGAGACTGTGATTCGTTCACGGTATTTTTGTGTGCAAAGATTTAAGGAGGTTGTTGTTATGTCAGTTGTAGCAATGATAACGGCAGGCGGTTCCGGCAGCAGGATGCATCAGAGTATTCCCAAGCAATTTTTGATGGTTCAGGAACGTCCCGTAATAATATATACGCTTGAGGCTTTTCAGAGACATCCGGAAGTTGATGCTATATGCGTATCTTGTCTCGAAGGGTGGTTCAATGTTCTTGAGGCTTATGCAGAACAATTCAATATAACGAAGCTGAAATACATTGTTCCTGGAGGTGAAACAGGACAGGCATCAATAATGAATGGACTGACTGAGCTGGAAAAACATTATGCACCTGATGACATAGTGATAATTCATGACGGCAACCGTCCAATGCTCATGCCTGAAATAATTTCAGACAGCCTCAGAGTTATGCGCAAATATGGAAACGCTGTAGCAGTTATCCCCTGTGCAGAAGTGATAATGGAGACAGAAGACGGATTCATTTCATCAGCCAGTCATCAAAGAGAAAAGCTCAGAAGAACACAGACACCTCACACATTTTACCTGAAGGATATATGCAGGCTTCATAGGAAAGCACTTGAAGCAGGTATCACTAACTCTGCTGCGGCATGTATGCTTATGGAGAAATTCGGAGAGCATGTACATTTTTCTGTAGGCAGTGAGAAGAATCTGAAGCTCACGACACTTGATGACATTGATATATTCAAGGCACTATTAAATACAGAAAGGTCTGCATGGCTCAAATAAAGTAAAGCGCTGTGATATAATTATTTTAATAAATCACATTAGCGTCTGCAGATAATAAGAGTACGTACAACATTTGTGATGAAACTTTAAATGTAACTTTGTTTGTAATCTAAGTAAGTTGTTTATGGAGGCTTTTTGTTTATGGCAAATGTTGCGCTGATTATTGCAGGGGGTTCAGGAAACAGAATGCATCAGGACATACCTAAGCAATTTCTGACGGTGAATGAACGCCCTGTGATTATATACACTCTTGAGGCGTTTGAACGTCATCCTGAAATCAACGCTATAGCTGTCGTTTGTCTCGAAGGATGGGAACAGGTCTTACAGGCTTACGCAAAGCAGTTTAATATCTCAAAGCTGAAGCATATTATTCATGGCGGAACTACAGGCATGGAATCTATCAGAAACGGCATATTTGAACTTGAGAAGATTTATGCACCTGATGATATAGTCCTGATTCATGATGCCATACGTCCGATGCTCTCACCTGAAGTTATTTCAGACGGCATAAGAGTTACGAAGAAATACGGCAATGCTACGGCAGTTATCCCTTGTGCAGAGGCAATGATGCAGACAGATAACGGAACTTCAGCAACAGGAAGCTACCCAAGAAACGGACTAAAGAGAGCACAGACACCTCAAACATTCCAGATTAAAATCATATGTGATCTTCACAGAAAAGCAATCGAAAAAGGTATCACTGATTCTGTAGCATCATGTACACTTATGGCGGAATTAGGCGAGACGGTTTATTTCTCAGCTGGCAGTGAGAAGAATATTAAATTGACGACAGTTGAGGATATAGATATATTCAAGGCATTACTGAATACGGAGAGGTCATCATGGTTAAAAAATTAGGAACAATTTATGACAGCGATTTATGGCTTCAGGATGTGAACATGATAACGGAATCACTTCCTGAACTTGGAGAGCTTGAGGGAAAATCTGTGCTTGTAACAGGCTCAAACGGTCTGATTTGCTCGGCAGTTGTTGACGTGCTGATGAGATATAATGATGCTCACGGTGATAACATAGGCATTATAGCTGCAGGCAGAAATGAAGAGAGAATCAATGAGAGGTTCAAGCCTTTTCTGAATAGAAAGAGCTTCAGGTTCATGCACTATGATGCGTTAAGTCCTGAGCCTATAGACTGCGATGCGGACTTTGTGATTCACGGAGCAAATAACGCACACCCTGTCGCAATGTCTGCTGATCCTGTAGGTACAATCATGGGTAGTTTTATCGGTACAAATACGCTTTTAAAATACGTAATTAATGATAATGGGGGGGGGGCAAAAGATTACTCTACATCTCAAGCAGCGAAGTTTACGGGAAGAGGACAGAAGGAAATTTACAGCCCTTCACCGAGAATGATTACGGATATGTTGACATTCTGAATTTCAGAAGCTGCTATCCTATGGGCAAACGTTCTGCTGAAACTCTCTGCGTGAACTATGCCAAAGAATATGGAGCTGATACCGTAATCGTCAGACCAGGACACATTTACGGCCCTACAGCATCAGTAAATGACAGCAGAGTATCCTCATCTTTTGCGTACAATGCCGCGAGAGGTGAGGATATTATCATGAAGAGCGATGGTATGCAGTTACGGAGCTGGTGTTACTGCCTTGACTGTGCATCTGGAATTCTCAAGGTGCTTTTGAAAGGCAAAACTGCAAATGCGTATAACATTCCCGGTGAGATTATGAGTATACGCGAAATGTCAGAGATGCTTGCAAGGTTTGGAGGCGTTGAATTGATTCGGGAAGGAGCTTCGGAAAATGAACTCAGGAGATTCAACCCAATGAATAACTCTTCACTTGACGGTTCAAAACTTCAGGCGCTCGGTTGGAAGAATATCTTTGATGCTCAGACTGGCTTCAAGCATACAGTAGAAATTCTAAGAGGCATGATACGTTAGAATAAGAATTCCCCCCAGTCATTAAAGGCTAGGGGGAAAATTTTTATCACAGCAGTACAGGAATTATTTTCTCTGATACAAAATTAATCAACGGGCCGGCAAATAATCCCGTAAACACTGCTCCTGCACTCAATAATAATAATGGAATTCTCATGTTCAAAGGCAAATGAAATGGTACAACATTTGAGTAATCGTAATCATCACC
>CAJOLN010000123.1 GCA_905235395.1 uncultured Synergistales bacterium | reverse complement strand
AGTGTTAAGTTCATCATTTGCGGCGGAAGCAAAATCACTTGTGGTTGTGTTCTCACGTACAGATGAGAATTACAGTGTCGGAAGAATCACGAAGGGTAACACGATGATAGTTGCCGAGATGATAGCCTCGAAGACAGGCTCAGACCTTTTCGAGATTAAGCCGGTGAAGAAATATCCAGAAGGTTACGATGAGTGCACCGATGTGGCCAAGAAAGAACTGAATTCTAAAGCTCGTCCTGCCATAGTTGAAGACAAAGACATAAGTGAATATGACACAATATTTTTTGGTTATCCAATTTGGTGGGGAGATTTGCCGATGTGCTTTTACACATTCATTGAGGCTCATGACTGGAACGGAAAGAAAGTTATCCCGTTCTGCACAAATGAAGGAAGTGGTCTTGCAGGCACAGAAGGAAATTTGAAACGTGCGCTCAAAGGTGCGGAAGTGATGAAGGGATTATCAGTTCGCGGATCGACTGCACAGAGGGATAAAGCAAGAGCAGAGGCAAGTGTTGATTCGTGGCTTACGAGTTTAGGACTAATAAGGTAGACTCACGAATACGATTCATGACGCAGGCTGCATGTTAAGAGTGCGGCCTGTTTTTTTGTTCTATAATTACACGAAAAAATAAACAGGAGGCATTATATATTTGAGCAGGAAAATTACAGTCATAGGAGCAGGAGTGAGCGGTCAGGGTCTAGCAATGCTGGCACATAATCTCGGTGAAGAAGTCTTTGTATCCGAGCAGAAAAAGATAGCAGAAGAAGTAAAAGAAAGATTCACGAAGAATGACATCACATATGAAGAAGGACATTCAGAAAAAGTTTTTGAAGGCACAAGTGAAATTCTCATAAGCTCAGGCATTCCTCCGAAGTCAGAAATCATTCAGGAAGCACAATCACGAGATGTAAAACTGACAGGTGAACTTGATTTTTCAATTCCTCACATACGAACTCAGAAGCTAATCTGTGTAACAGGCAGTAACGGAAAGAGCACAGTAACATCACTGATAGGGCATATATTGAATCGTGCAGGAATGAAGGCAGGAGCAGGAGGCAATTTAGGAACAGCGTCATCAACATTCACGAAGGAAGATTTTGATTCAGTTGTACTTGAACTCAGCAGCTTTCAACTTGAAAGAGCGACTCGTAACATGCATTCAAGAATATCAATAGTAACGAACCTTGCACCAGATCATATTGACTGGCATGGAAGCTATGAGAATTATGTTTCAGCGAAGGCAAAGATACTTTCACTGAGAGACCCAAACGGCTGGGGAATAATTCAGGACAGAGACGCAGAATCACTGAATGCATCAGGAAAGATTATCACGCTGAGTGATTCACGAACTCCCGAACACAAATTCTCAGGTCATATCTTCATGGACAAAGACAAGGCGGTACTCACGCTCGGAGAAAACGTATCATGCCTTTTCAAATATTCAGACACAACTTTAATCGGAATGCACAACTTCGAGAATGTGGCTATGTCTTTGTGCGCAGTAAAATTACTTGGCCTTGATATATCATCATTCGGAGTGAAATATCTTCTTGAAGGATTCAAACCGTTGCCTCACAGGTGCGAGGATGCAGGAACATTGAACAGTGTGAAGTACATTGATGATTCAAAAGGAACGAACGTAGCGGCGAGTGTAACGGCCATGAAGAGCATACACGGGCGCAAGATAATCATACTGGGCGGACAGGGAAAAGGTGAAGACTATGCACCTCTTGCTGAAGCTGTGAAGTCAGAATGTGATGAAGCGGTATTACTCGGAGAAGAGGCAGAGAAGATTCAGAATGCATTGAATATTTCAGGTTATCCCGATGAAAAAATACACAGAGCAAAAGATATGCGTGATGCAGTGAACATCTCAGAATCATTCGCGAAGCCCGGAATGATAGTTCTGCTTTCACCGGCATGCACAAGCTGGGACATGTACAAGTCATACAAGGCACGAGGCGAGGACTTCTGCAATATCGTGCGTGAAAAGATTGATTCTCAATGGAAGTCATAGGTCTTCTTACATCAATTGAAGCAATAATTCCCCTAATACTCAGTAGCTGCGGAATCGTGATGATTTCGTCTTTGTCATTGCGTAAAAGCATGGCAGGAGGTAATCCGTATTCAGCACCGTTAAGACAGTTTCAGTTCATAGGAATTGGAATAACGATGATGATTTTATGTTACCGGATCTATTCGCGAAGGTCAGTGCGTAATGACAGCGGGAAATATTTTGCTGCGGCAGTGATACTTTTAATACTCACGGCAATTCCTGGAATAGGAGTAAAGGTAGGAGGAGCACGTCGCTGGCTCAACCTGATACTCATACGTTTTCAGCCTCTTGAACTTGCGCTCTTTGCACTTCCAATCTTCATGGCGGACAGACTTACTGATGAAGAATCTTCATTACAGCGCGGAGATTTTCATTCATTTGCACGTCCTACACTAATGGTGATAATGATGATGGGAATTCCGTTAATGCTTCAGCCCAATCTTGGCGGAACGATTCTGGTTACTGCGATATGTTTCTCGATGCACATAGAGCGTAGGGGCTGGAAGTATCCTTTGATTGGAATTGTATTCGGAATTGCGGCAGTTGTCATATTGATTCTGATTGCGCCATACAGAATGAGAAGGTTCAATGCGTTCTGGGATCCGTGGGCTGATCCTACGAACACAGGCTTTCAGATCATACAGGGACTTGTTGCATTTGCGAATGGAGGCACGACTGGAGTAGGAATCGGGAAAGGACTTCAGGACGATAGATTTTTACCAGAGACAGCAACGGATTATATATTTCCTGCGATAGGCGAGGAATTTGGTCTAATGGGCACAATGTTTCTGCTGATGTTATATGCGTTATGGACATGGCGAGTGTATTATATTTATCGTGATGCTAAGACACCTTTCACAAAATCTCTTGCGCTTGGCCTCACAGCCTCAGTGATATATCCGATGTTCGTGAATGTTGCAGGAGTAACAAAGCTCATGCCATTAACAGGAATACCGATGCCATTCATAAGCGCGGGAGGAAGTTCGATGATGTTCATGTGGGCGAAGATAGGGTTATTAATGTCAATAAAGAATGAGAACAGGAAGAAGAAAAATGAGTGAGAATAAAGAATCAAAACGGGTAATAATAGCTTCAGGAGGAACAGGCGGACATATATTCCCTGCGATAGTATACGGGCGAGAACTTGAGAAGAATGGTGCGGTTGTATCCTGGATATGCGGATCAAGAAAACTGGAACGCGAGATATATAATGCATCAGGAATTGAGCCTGTGATATTGCCTCTCGAAGGTTCACCAATGGGTACACGTTCAATCACAAAAATTTTTTCGAGAATATCTGATGTGATTCGTTCATTGAGATTCACATCACGATACATGAAGAGTTTCAAGCCTGACGAGATATATCTTTTTGGAGGATACATATCATTTGCACCTATGATGATTGCATTGATGAGACGAATCCCTGTAACGCTGCATGAACAGAATACAGTAGCAGGAAGGGTAGCGCGTCTTGCATCGAAGTTAGGAGTGAGAATCATAACAGGCTGGCCAGTCTGCGAGGGCATAAAGAAATTCACGTACACAGGAATTCCAGTGAGAGAACCTGTAAGACTTTCACGGCAAGAATCATTAAAGCGTCTTGGACTTGAGAGCATAAACGGGAATGCGAAGATAGTATGTGTAGCAGGAGGTTCATTAGGGAGCGGGCCATTAAGGGATTTGCTCACTAAGACTGCGGCCAGGTGTGACGAATGTGAATTTGTATTCTTGTCATCAAAAGATAGATATGATGAAGGGAATGCGCATTACATTCTTCCTCAATGGGACACAAATCCGTTTTACTCCGTTGCTGATGTACTGGTATGCAGAGCAGGAGGTTCAACATTGGCAGAGGCATTGAAGTGGGGAATGCCGACGATAACAATTCCGTGGCCTGGAGCAATGGACAATCACCAGTACAAGAATGCGTGTGAGTTTGTGAAACTTTCAGAGAAAGCGAAGATGTTCAATGAGAATGACAGCCCGGAAGAGTTAGCTTGTCTCATAAAGAATATGTTACAATAATAAAAATTTTTCTAAGGAGGTAAAAGCGCAATGATTCTTAAAGCAATAAAGCAGGCAGTTAAAAAAGTGTGTCCGAATTTTATGTTGGATTGCTATCGTGATTTAAAATTGCGTAAACACGATAAAAACATTCAAAAATGGATTAATCAATCATTTATGAGGGGGTGGGGTAAATATTGAGACAATAGAAATTGAAACAGTGAACAGATGCAACGGAATATGCCCCTTCTGCCCTGTAAATGTGAATCAACCGCAAAGACCATATGCAAAAATGAGCGAAGAGCTTTTCAGGAAAATAATTGATGAGCTATCAGAAATGAATTACACAAGAGGAATATCCCTTTATTCCAACAACGAACCTTTCCTTGACGAACGCATAATAGATTTTCACAAGTACGCAAACGAAAAACTTCCCCAAGCTGTATTCTGGCTCTACACAAACGGAAGTTTGCTTACATTTGAGAAGTTCATT
>CAJOLN010000122.1 GCA_905235395.1 uncultured Synergistales bacterium | reverse complement strand
TGGCTTGATTTGGATATGGAACTCAGATTACAGGATTATACGACACGCTATAACATCTTCAGTTTACTTTATGAATCATACTGGAGAGGACGTAAGCGAAATTCAGATAGAAAGATTCTGATTCAGGCACGCAGCTCAGGAATGAGACTTGCAGATTATCTTTCACAGGGCTGGGATAAATTTATTCCCGATGAACTAAAGACACGTGAAGAATATATGCAGCCTCCTTACGGTTACATTCTTGAGATTGAATGTAGTAGAATAAAGCGCGGGGAAATTCTGAAAGCATTCGATGAAGCAGGAATATTCGTGATGGATCCGGGAGATGAATCACTGCCTCTGTATGTGAACGTAAAATCACTCGATGAAGTTATGAATGTTCATGAGCTTTTCGGAATCAGAATGAGCAAATCCCTGAGAATAAAACTAAGGAGCGAATAGAAATTAACACCTTCAACAGAAAACTTGCACGAGGAGCATTAGTTGCCGCACTGTATGCAGTCCTCACAATTTCTCTCGCAGAAATATCATACGGCCCTGTTCAGTTCAGAGTCTCGGAAGCATTAACACTTCTTCCGTTTTACATGCCCGAAGCGATTCCCGGATTACTTGCAGGCTGTATAGTCTCGAATTTCTTCGGCGGTTACGGTCTCACTGATATAGTCTTCGGATCACTTGCGACACTGATAGCGGCATTTCTCACGCATAAATCAAAGAATATATATATTGCGGCATTCTGGCCTGTAATATCGAACGCACTCATTATAGGAACTATGCTTCATGTTTTGATTGATGTTCCGTTGATTGAGACATGCATTTATGTTGGGCTTGGTGAAGCAGGAGCATGTTATATAATTGGGGTGCCATTGATGAAGATACTCGAGCGTCAGGGAATAATAAGCAGGGCCTCGTAAGTAATCTTAACCTTTTAAGGCTCAAATAGTGAATGCTAGAATGCAACACAAAAAAATTTTTCTGGTGTTCATAATGAATTAGGGAGGAATATTATTATAATGTCATCAAGAAAAGTATTATCACTTGTCATCATGTTAGCTCTTTCAGTTCTCAGTTTTGCACCTTCAGCATTAGCAGCTGCACCAAAGAAGCCAGCAGCTACACCATCAACGGCGGATTTTGTTGGTATTGTTGACAGAGGCGAGATACTCAACAATCATCCGAATCTGAATAAAGTACGTCAGCAGTTATCTGACATAGCGAGGAAGAAAGAGAACGAGGCGAAAGCAGCGGCAGATAAAGAGACAGACACAGCGAAGAAGGCACAGGTAGTACAGCAGAAGAGAATGGAGCTTGCACAGGAAGAGCAGAAGTTAATGGCACCGATATACCGTGATTGCGAGCAGGCAGTTCGTGAAGTAGCGGTGAAGAAGAAGCTGACACTTGTGTTAGACAAATTCGTTGTGTTAATCGGCGGAGTTGATATTACTCAAGACGTAATTCAGCAGTTATCGAAGAAGAAATAAGTTTTATCATTAAGAATTCAATGCGTAAAATTTTTGCGTTCCTCGTAATCTTTTTATGCACCGTAACAAACACGGCGTTCTGTGCTCAATCACAAAATCATGATTGGGTATGGAACGTCTTAGTCATTCCGCCGTTAAGTGGTTGGGAATCCGAACCAGGAAAATCAATCAGTACTGCATTATCGTGGTGTGAACGTGAGATCTCAGAGAGCAGTAACGGAATCGGAGGCCATGATGTGAGCTTTACGAGGGTAAATGTCTCAGGTGATGCTGAGGTCATGCGAAGTGTGAGGCTGAATATTGATTCGCATACGATAGCTGTAATGAGCTTTTCATTTTCGCAGGAGGCAGACAGGATTCTTGTTATGCGTTTTGCGGGAATGGATATACCGTTAATGATTGCCGGAGGAGAGAACGTATTAATAGACAGAAGCGGAAGACCAATTCCGAATATATTTGCGCTGGATCTTTATCGTGATTACAGATGCTTGGCGTTTACTGAATATGCGGCCAGAGTTTTTGCGAACGACAAGGAAAAAAGAATTGCATTAGCGGCGAGCCGTTTCACAGTGAATCAGGAGAGGGAAGCGAAGATATGTTATGCGATGCTCGATAGCGCAGGATTTATGCCTATGCCTTACTGGGCTGATGCGTCTGTTCATGACACGTACAGAATGATGTCAGAAGAGATAGAGAGCTATGAAGGGGAGAAGGCTGGAGTAGTAATCTCATTCATGGGAGGAATGGGAGCGCGTGAAATCTGGAGGAACTTTATGCGTTTGCGTTCATCATGGCGTTTGTGGAACGTATCAGAACCGGACGATACATATCTTTCATGCAGAGGAATGGTATTCGCAGATCAGAATATATTGCTTGCCACACTTGGAGGATTCATTGAGACGAAGAGACTCTTATGGAGGACACGTGCAATGCGTATTGATGATACAGTTGCGGCAGGCCGGGCGATTGCTCTATATGAATGGCTGAAACGCGCAATTGAGGTTATGCCTCAGCCAATTGATAACATGCCAAGAGCAGCACTTCTCAGAAACTTATCACAGGTACAGGCGATACCATTTGGGAATCAAGTTTTGAACATATCATCGAATCTTCACAGACCATTTCAGAGACAGGTTTACATTGTAGAAGTAAGCAGGAACCGCGAATACATGAATCTTGATGTAGTTAATGCGCAGGGACTTGTTTACGTGCCATCATACTAAACACTGATACCGTAAAGTACTTGACTAACATTGTAAATTCAATTATTCTCTAAACATTCTTATTAACACTTCTAGTCTTATAGCAAGGAGTTTTTTTATTCGTGTATAAGTTAAAAAATTTTTTTGCGAATATTTGTCGCATGGAGCATATCTCACTGAGAAGATTTATTTTCCTTTTCACATTATCCGTAGCATTTATTGCAGCCTTCATCAGGAAAGTTAATCCAGAATTAACATTATTTCGTCATCGCGCAATAGGCAACGCTGTCATCAACGGTATAGATGCAAGAGTTTATGTATCTTCATTCTATGTCTGCATTGTCATATTCTTTGCGGTCTTCTGGATTGGAAATTTCATGATAAGTCTCTTGAAGAAGAAAGCGGCGAATCGTAATCTCGATTATGAGTATTCAATGGTATCTGATTTTTCCTGCATAACATTGATTAACATGATAATCTTCCTGTATGACACTTTGCAGTCGAGATCAATTCCGGCAATACCATTTATAATATTTGTCGCGTTTATCTTCGTGATTATTCACACAGTCCTGAACATGATTTTGCCTGAGAGATTCAGCGTTAATGACAGCGAAATATCCAAAAAGTTATGGACTTCTGTCATATTTCTACTGCCTGCATTCCTGACATATTCAGCATGTTTCATGCTAAGCTATGGAAAGAGTGAAGCTGTACCATTGAGGACTCCTGTGTCACTGGCCATATACACACTTTTGTATGTTATAGCGAGATTATTCATAAGGCAAAAATCTGTGCTCTCTGCTTCAGTGCATGTATTAGTTCCTCTTTCGTTCCTTCCTGTAATTTATATTGCGGCAAATGAGATACAGTACACCCTGACTAAGCACGGAATACGTATTACCCCTGAGAAACTCGTTCTGATGTTCAGTGCCGTTATTCTTTTATCAGTGATAGTGATTCTTATGCGCAGAAGTTCCTATGAGGACACTGAATCAGAATCACTCGCAAGAATCGAAAAGATAGTCTTGCCTGTGCTGCTTGTGGCACTTGCTCTCTTTATGGCTCATAAACATACAATCCCTCCTGAATTTGATTATCTTCATAACGGTAATGACATTGTGCCTGCCCAGCAGTTATATGAATTTGGTGTAAGGCCGTGGCTTGATTACTGGGCAGCAACTCACTTGCCTATTGGAGCATACATATATGAGCTGCTTAACGGATATAATTTTTTCGAAATAACGATAGGAAATAAACTGTTTGAGGCAATAGCATTAACTCTTCTTTGCTATTTTATTCTCCGTAAATTTACAGGAGGAACTTTTGCGGCCATACTCATATGCTTTACCCCTATGCTGCAATACATGGATCTATATTACTGTCCTGCGTTTCTTCCTCTGCTGTATATGGACAAGATGAGGGAAAACAGGCGTATTCGTGATTACGCAGTTATTGCTGTATTATCATTGCTGCCTTTTGCGTTTATGCCTTCATCAGGAAAGATATCAATATTGACATCGATAATCATGATCATAATTTCATGTACTAACAGAAAAGATTTTGCTAATGCTGCAAAAGGGTTCATCGGAGTGATACTTGTATCAGGAGCTGTATATTTCACTTTTGTTATTCTCAAAGGTGAGAGCGTTTCAGACAGGCTCAAATTGATTCAAGCCCTTGCAGACTGTGATATAGAGATTGGAGCGTACTGGTCGCTATTAGGGCCATGGAATTCTCCTTTTGAGGTCATAACCTGCTACGGACTTCTGCCTTCAGCCGCAATAATTGGACTGATATTTTCATTGAGAGTGAAGAATAAGAGCAGCATACACTATTCAATGGTCTATATTCTGATTGCCGTGTTGGTAGCATACTTGCGTGTTTTCGCCAGACATTCACTTTTGGAAGGAAATCAGGCTTTATTTTTCCCGTTTGT
>CAJOLN010000121.1 GCA_905235395.1 uncultured Synergistales bacterium | reverse complement strand
ATACGTTGCTCCTTATGTAGAAGGGTTCATGGAATTCATACGCTATGGAGTTGACCACTATGAGCCGGGTTCAGACGCAGATTACAAGGGTGGGGATGCCGATAACGAGTTTTATGATACTTCAAATCAAAACTACACGACACTGAAGCCTAAGATGGAAATTCAGCTCAAAGCGATTCAGCCGGCAAGTACTTATAAGGATAACTTCAAAAGTCGGGGTCTGAATAACATCGGACGATGATAAACTAAATCTGTTCAATATATATGAATTCCATGTTAACAGCAAAGGTAAGCTATCAAGTACTGGCATGAACAAGCTAAGGCGGGTGATCGAAAAAACTAACTGTTTTGATGTTCTGAACCTGTCCCAGCTTGAGCGTCAAAAAATAGTGGACGTTGATTTGCCGAAAATTCTTGATTTGGCCGTAGTCTTTTTCCATTATGATTATAAAACGCCGTTATACGGTACAAAAGGTTTGACTCAAGTATTGACGTTTATGGAAAATTCTTCAAATATCATGAATAATCATAGTCACGAAATTGCATTTGCGTGGCTTCGTGCTAAAGATCCACTTTACGCAAATGAAACCCAGCGTGCCGTCAAGACCTCTTCCAATGTCAGCCCTTCATCAGTTGTTGCCGGACTTAACGTGATATCAGCTCAAGATCAGCCCAGAGGCGATATTGTTGCAACAGAATGCAGAGTGGTTTAAAGTGAATGATAGCGATTATTCATGGGAAAAAGTTGATGATGTGCAAACAGCCTGGAGGGATTCTAAGCCGCTTCTGGGCAAATTCAGCGGAACAGTTGCCGGTTTATCAGAAAAGGTAACTGTCGAGGCTTATGTCGCGGAACAAATGAGACTGGATCCGCCGGAATCAACGTTAATCGACTTTGAATATAACGGCCCTCAACAGGTAATGTTTACCAGTTCACCTGACGGCGACTGCGAAATAAAGTATGCAATTTTTGAGGGAAACGCTGAGGACAACGATAAAGGCGAAGATGAGCTCAAGAAACTGTTGACCCAGACATATACAGGAGTGTTTAATATCGGTGAAGCAGGACTCACTGTAAGCAAAGACTATACTTTGATCGCATATGTTAAGAGCAATACACAGGATAAAGCAGACAGTGATTTAGTGTCATGGGTTTACATTGTTAATCCGTTAGAACCTGACGATGGAACTGGTGAATATGTCAAAAACACGATGTCCGAAGTTTTCACGCTCTCTAAAGATTACGAAGTTTGCTGGAGCGTTGACGTTGATAACATAACATTCACGGATTCAACAGGTAGGACTTCAGATGGCTCAGATGAACTGTATGTAGGAGTTACACAATTTGACCTTGATCCTGATACTTTAGACAAAGCGAAGGAAATTTATATCACAGTCATTTCAGGCAAAGATGTAACGCGCAGAGGAGGAACTTACACAGTAAAAGTGCAGACTTCACATCAAAAAACAACAAGTAATAAGACCTTCCAGCATAGGATAGAATATACACAAAAATTTTCTTAATGCAGGGAGGTCTTTTTGTATGTGCGGAATATTAGGTTACACAGGTGACAGGCAGGCCAGCGATATATTGCTGTCTGGTCTGGCGAAACTTGAATATCGCGGTTACGATTCAGCAGGAATAGCTGTGATGAACGAAGGAAAAATTAAAATTGAAAAGAACAAAGGAAGATTGAAAGCCCTCGAAGAAAAAATCAAATCATCAGGTGAAGGAATAAAAGGCACATGCGGAATCGGTCATACGAGGTGGGCTACTCATGGTGAACCTTCAGATGTGAATGCTCACCCGTTATGGAGCGATGATATGTCGGTTGTTGCTGTGCATAACGGAATCGTTGAGAACTACCGGGAAATTAAGAACATGCTCGCGAATCACGGTTACGAGTTTTATTCGCAGACAGACACAGAGGCAGCAGTGAAGTTAATCGACTTCTATTATCGTCAGGAGAAGACTCCATTGAGGGCAATCACACAGGCAATCAAAAAAATTGAAGGTTCATATTGTTTCGTATTGCTGTTCAGGGATTATCCCAATGAGGTATGGGGAGTTCGTAAAGATAATCCATTGATTGCAGGGCAGGGAAAAGGCGAATCATTTCTTGCGTCTGACGTGTCAGCAATACTTCAGGATACGAGGCAGGTCTACTATCTCGACAACATGGACATAGTTCAACTGAAGAAGGGAGTAGTTCGCTTCTTTGACACAGAAGGCTACGCGAAACATAAAGAGCTGAGTGAAGTTACGTGGGACGCACAGGCGGCAGAGAAAGGCGGATTTGAACACTTCATGATGAAGGAAATTCACGAACAGGCACGCGCAGTAAAAGATACATTCAGAAGTGTGTTTCACAATAACAGAATTGATTTGTATGAACATGGCCTCAATGACGAAGCGATAAAGAATCTTTCACAGATATACATAGTCGCATGCGGAAGTGCGTATCATGTTGGAGCAGCAGCACAATATGTGATTGAGGATTTAGCGAAGATACCTGTGCGCATTGAAATGGCTTCAGAGTTTCGTTACCGCAGAATGCCCCTCGATAAGAATTCACTGGCAATAATAATTTCACAGTCAGGTGAAACAGCAGATACGTTAGCGGCAATGAGACTCGCGAAGGAAAACGGCATAAAGACCCTCGCAATAGTGAATGTTGTGGGCAGTACGATTGCACGTGAGGCAGACAGCATATTTTACACAATGGCAGGCCCTGAGATTGCGGTTGCCACAACGAAGGCATACAGTGCGCAGTTAATTGCGTGCTATGTTCTTGCGATTCAGTTTGCGAAGGTCAGAGGTACGATTGATGAGACGTATTATGAATATCTTATCGGAGAGATTCAGAAATTGCCTGAGAAGATTGATGAGATACTCGATGAAAAAGAACGCATAAGGGAAGTTGCAGAAAGATTCGTGAATTCAAGAAACGCATTTTATCTCGGCAGGAACATAGACTATGCCGTAGCTATGGAAGGCAGTCTGAAGATGAAAGAGATAAGTTACCTTCACAGTGAGGCATGTGCGGCAGGCGAGATGAAACACGGCCCTATAAGTCTGATTGAGAAGGGCATGTTAGTTGCGGGAGTGATGACGCAGAAGAATCTGTATCAAAAAATTGCGAGTAATATGCTTGAGGCGAAGAGCAGAGGAGGATTTCTTCTTGTTGTTGCGTCAAGAGGATGTGAATCTTTGAAAGATGATGCAGATTTTGTGTTTCATATTCCTGAGACTGATGAACATCTGAGTGCGAGCTTATCCGTTATTCCGTTGCAGTTGCTTGGGTATTATGTTGCTGTTGCGAGGAAACTTGATGTTGATAAGCCGAGAAATTTGGCCAAGAGCGTAACAGTTGAATAATCATGAAATTTGAACTAACAAGAGAATGCGCTCAATCTCTCGACGCTGAAGACAAACTAGCTCCATTCATAGAACGTTTCTACAAACTGCCCGGCAAAATCTACATGGACGGAAACTCTCTCGGTCTCATGAGCCGCGATTCAGAAGCTACACTCAGGAAAGCTATTGATGCCTGGAAGTCTCAGGCAATAGACATCTGGGGAGAATATTTTCTTTATCACGATAAGCTAGGTTCTCTTACTGCTCCGCTCATCAATGCAAGACCTGAAGAAGTAACAGTAGGAGGGAGCACGACAGTGAACATTCACCAGTTAATAGCGACATTCTATGAGCCTTCAGATGTTCGAAACAAAATATTGATTGATGACCTGAATTTTCCTACAGACAGGTACGCAATAGCCAGCGAGATACGAATTCACGGCTATAACCCTGAATCGTGTCTGAAAGTCGTTAAGAGCAGAGACGGACAATTCATATATGAGGACGATATTATCTCCGCAATGACTGAAGATGTGTGCATTGCATTGCTGCCTTCAGCGTTGTACAGGAGTGCGCAGTTAATCGACATGCAGAAGATTGCTGACGCTGCACATGAACGTGAAATATATGTAGGTTTTGATCTTTGCCACTCGATTGGAGCAGTGCCTCATGACTTCATGAAGATACAGCCAGATTTTGCTATGTGGTGCAGCTACAAATACCTTAATGCAGGGCCGGGAGCTGTTGCTGGACTTTACATCAACAGCAAACATTTCGGAAGAGTGCCGGGACTTAATGGCTGGTGGGGTTATAACAACGAGACGCAGTTTGACCTTGCTGATGAGTTCATTCACCAGAAGAATGCAGGAGGCTGGCAGATAGGAACTGCACCAATACTCTCAATGTCTCCTCTTGAAGGTTCGCTGAACATGATTAACGAGGCAGGAATAGAGAATATCAGGGCGAAATCATTAATGCTCACTGATTACTTGATGTACCTGATTGATGAGAAGCTGAGTGTTTACGGATTCTCTGTAGGCAATCCCAGAGAGGCGGAACGCAGGACGGGACATGTAGCACTTCGTCATGATGATGCGATAAGAATCAATGCGGCGATGAAGTCGAGGGGAGTGCTGCCGGATTTTCGTTTTCCTGACGTGATAAGGCTTGCTCCTGTAGCGTTGTACACTTCATTTGAAGAAGTCTTTGACATGATAGAGATAATTGCAGACATCATGGATAAGAGAGAATATGAGCTATTCGAGAACAAGCGCGGAATTGTGGC
>CAJOLN010000120.1 GCA_905235395.1 uncultured Synergistales bacterium | reverse complement strand
ATTATTGCCTGTGAATCCAAAAGTGAATTTGCTCCCTGCGATATTACGATTGAACTTTCTCCTTCATCATTTACTGTTATGACTGCCGTACCTGTTGCCGCGTCCTGGCGTGTCTCAAGGTGAGTGCAGTCTACTCCGTTCTCATTCAGAACACTTCGCAGTCTCCTTCCGAAATCATCATTTCCTACGCAGCCTATCATGTATGATTTCGCGTTCAGTCTTGCCGCCGCTAATGCCTGATTTGAACCTTTTCCTCCTCCTGCCATGCCGAATGAATTTCCCACTACGGTCTCTCCGGCTTTCGGACAATGTGATGCACGTATAACGAGGTCAATATTTAATGAACCTACTACTGCAATTGCGGACAAACTTCTAATTCCCCCTAAGGTTTATACTGGATTATATTTTGCGTATAATAGCACAATCTATTCAAAGTAGTAATTTTTCAGGAGGTATCGTGATAATGAAATTTTGTTTTTATGCCCTCAGAGAATATGACGAATTAATTTTCTGTCATGAAATGAAAGACAAATACGGAATCGATTTCACATACACGACCGAATACCCAAATGATGAAAACATATCTCTTGCTTCAGGCTGTGACGGCATGAGCTGTACTCCCTGTGACATGTCCGCGAAAGTGCTCAAAGCATTTCATGATGTCGGAGTGAAATATATTCTCACACGTTCAATCGGTTATGACCATGTTGATTTAGATGCAGCACGTGAACTCGGAATGAAAGTAGACAATGTTACATACACGCCTACAGGTGTAGCTGATTATGCAATTATGTTAATGCTCGCGAGCGTAAGACGGTTTGCTCATATTCTGAAGCGCACGGAACTTCAGGATTATTCACTCAAGAATAAACTTGGAAGAGATTTTTCACAATGCACAGTCGGTGTCATGGGTACAGGTAAGATAGGCGAGACTGTAATTAAACATTTATCAGGTTTCGGGTGCAGGATACTCGCATATGACGTTTACGAGAAGGAAAGCGTGAAACAGTTCGCAAGTTATGCTGACCTTGATACGATTCTGAAGGAGTCGGACATCATTACGCTTCACATGAATGCAAACGAAGCTAATCATCACATCATCAATGATGAGAGCATAGCAAAAATGAAAAACGGAGCATACATCATAAACACAGCGAGAGGGAAGCTGATTGATTCTGAAGCACTCATCAATGGAATCGAAAGCGGAAAACTCGGAGGTGCTGCACTTGATGTTGTGGAGTTCGAGAACGGATTGTACTACTATAACCTCATGGGAGAAGTCATGATTAACCACAAGCTCGCAATACTTCGTTCATTCCCGAATGTGATTCTCTCTCCTCATACTGCGTTCTACACTGCTGAAGATGTGAGAGAGATGGTTGAAGGAAATTTCAAAAGCTGTTATGAATTCGGAACGGGAAAAAAGATTCACGGCTTTGAAGAAAGATAATGCGAATCAAAAACGGGACTCTCTTCATGAGAATCCCGCCTTTCATTTTTTTTTTTTTTTGCGTATAACTGTTTTACTCCTCTTCTGAATTGCTTATCACTATGATGAATGTTGAACCTTCACGTTCAATCATCAGCACAACCGAATCATCATCAGTGACTGCCTTCTTCAGGTCATTTGTTGTCTTGACCTCATGGGAATTCACCTCAATAATCAAATCTCCCTCGTTTACTTCAGAGAATACCTGAGAATTCTTGTCTATTTCAGTGATAACTAATCCTTCAGTCGATGAAGAAATATTGTACCGTCTTCTGAGTGAATCATTAACCGTTTCAACTCTCGTAATCCCGAATTTCTTCAATAAATCACTTGCGTCTGAATTGCTCTTTTTGTTGTTATCATTCTTTTTTGTATTGTCTGGTTTTCCTTCTGCGTTGTTCGGACGTTCTCCAAGTTTCACATTGAATGTCATTCTCTTGCCTTTGCGAATCACAACGACTTTAGCTGTTGAGTTCGGTGCAAGTGTTCTTACCTTCTGAACAAATGAATTTGCATCTTTAATTTTTGTGCCGTTAACTTCAATCACAACATCACCGCGTTTAATTCCGGCTTTATCTGCGGGGTCACCTTTGAAGACATCGTTTATTATTGCGCCTTCCGTGCCTTTAACTCCGTATGCCTTCGCTATTTTCTCGTCTATGTCCATTATGCTCACTCCTAACCAGCCTCGTTTAACTCTTCCTTCTGAGGCAAGCTGACCCATAATTTCCTTTGCTTTGTTGACGGGAATAGCAAATCCTAATCCTTGTGCATATGGAACAATCGCCGTGTTTATGCCTACAACCTTTCCGTCCATGTCGAGCAATGGCCCGCCTGAATTGCCTGGATTGATTGCTGCGTCAGTCTGAATGAAATCGTCAAAGTTCACTTCCTGTGTGTGAATGCTTCTGTTCTTGGCCGAAATTACACCGACAGTGATTGTATGTTCAAAGCCGAAAGGATTCCCAATTGCAACGACCCATTCACCTACTTCAACTGCATCTGAGTCGCCGAGTTCAAGAACAGGTAAATCTTCATCGGGTTCAATTTTGATTAAGGCAAGGTCATATATCGGATCATTCCCTAAAACTTTTGCAGGATATGTTTTCTTGCTTCCGTCTTTGAGCAGAATTGATACTGTTATCTTGTCTACACCATCAACTACATGATTGTTCGTTAAGATCTGTCCGTCCCTCGTTACTATGAAACCTGAACCTCTGCCTTTCATTGGCACTGATCGCGTGAATTCCCTGAATGAATCACCGAAGAAGTGTTTGAAGAACGGATCATTGTCAAAAGGAAAAGGTGAAACAGAACGTTTTGTCATTTTCTCAACGTCAATGTTCACGACAGCAACAGAAGCATTCTTCACGATTGGAACAACAGGGTTATCCTGCTTAGTGAATGCTGCAAATGCACTCCCTGAACACACAATGATTAATGCAAACGCGAAAGTGAACGCTAAAAGTTTCTTTATGGTCATAAAAATTACCTCCATATAAAAATATTTTACGGCGTGTTATTTTATCGTTACATTGAATTTATTTCATGGCTTGTTTTGCCTATAGGAATTTTCTGTTTTTAACTTAAGCAAACTATACATCAGCCATACGCACACTAGCGGAAAAATAGCAGCAAGTACCTGATATGTAGCGGAATCACGAATCATTACCCAGAGTGAATATTCATCTCTCACAGGCACAATTGCGAATCTCATCAGCGAATACAGAATGATTCCCAGAGGAGTTGTAACTGAATGATAGTTCTTTTCCTGAAGAGGCAGAATCTTTTTCTCAGCGTAAATCAGAATCAACATAATCACGAACGCAATCACGGAATAATATATCTGCACTGGATGACGCGTAACTCCAATCTTATCAAACGGAAAGTGAACGGCCAGGCAGAATTTTGAAGGCTGTCCTAAACAGCAGCCATTGAGGAAACATCCCCAGCGGCCAATTGTTATTGAGAGCATTATAGGTATTATTGCGACATCACATAGCTTCATGAATGATACCTTTCTGCTGAATATGCACAATACTAACGATGATATGAATGCTCCGAGTAACGCTCCCATTTCACTTAATCCCCAGCTGCTTAATGAAGGAATCGATGAAGGATTTCTGACGTATGAAGGTATATCGTGAATGTGTTCTAATGTCATTGCTCCGAGAATCATAAACATGAATGAGATTGCCATTATGCGGCGTGATTCATCTTCATTGAGTTCATAGAGTTTCAATCTCTTTATGCTCCATATGATTGCGATTGAGAGTGCGATGAACCATATCACGCTGTAGGTATCGATTCTGAAACTACCGAACTGAATTAACGTAGGGTACATGTCTTTTATGCTTCCTTGTCGAAGAAACTTTTTCCTGTCGCATACATCTCACGAAGTTTCGGTTTTTCGATTTTTCCCGTTGGATTTCTCGGCACATCTGCAAATATGATTTTCTTAGGACGCTTATATCTCGGCAGGTCTAAACAGAATCTGTCAATTTCTTCTTCTGTGCATGTCATTCCCTTCTTAACCTGAATTATTGCCGCTGGAATTTCACCCAGTCTCGGATCAGGAAGACCAATCACAGCAACATCATGTACCTTCGGGTGAGCTGTAAGGAAATTCTCAATCTGAACTGGATAAATATTTTCGCCTCCCATAATCACAACGTCCTTCTTTCGGTCAACAAGATAAACGAATCCGTCTTCGTCCATCATGGCCATATCTCCTGTGAAAAGCCAGCCGTCTTTAATCGTCTCATGAGTTGCGCCTGGATTATGATAGTAGCAGAGCATAACGCCCGGCCCTTTCACGCATAACTCTCCTGTCTCGCCATGCTTCACATTCTCGCCTTTGTCATTCACGATCTTCAATTCCCAGCCGTAACCAGGTATACCAATTGCACCGACCTTATGAATATTCTCAAGGCCAAGATGAACACATCCCGGCCCAGTTGATTCTGAAAGTCCGTAATTCGTATCGTATTTATGATTCGGGAAATAATCAAGCCAGTGACGAATCAATGACGGCGGTACTGGCTGTGCTCCTATGTGCATGAGCCTCCATTGTGATAAGTGCCTGCCCTCAAGTTTAATGTCTCCTCTGTCTAATGCGGTCAGTATGTCCTGACACCATGGCACTAACAGCCACACAATCGTGCAATGTTCCCACGATACGACATCAAGAATTGCTTTCGGTGATGTCCCCTTGAGGATT
>CAJOLN010000119.1 GCA_905235395.1 uncultured Synergistales bacterium | reverse complement strand
TCCCGTAAACACTGCTCCTGCACTCAATAATAATAATGGAATTCTCATGTTCAAAGGCAAATGAAATGGTACAACATTTGAGTAATCGTAATCATCACCCGGAAAGAATGCGTCTGTTACGATTGGAAGCAGATAGCCCGCTGTAAGCAATGCACTCACCATGAGAATCACAATGCCGAATATTCCAAGTCCTCCGAGATTCAATGCTCCAGAGGCCATGTACCATTTTGCAGTAAAACCTCCTGTTATAGGAAGCCCAATCAATGATACGGAAGCTAATGCAAAACATGTCATCGTTATCGGAAGTTCCTTTCCTACTCCGCGTAACTGGTCTGCATAGTGATAGTTCGCTCCCTGCAATGTGAAATATATCACCACTCCCGCACTCAGAAACAGGCAGCTCTTCGACATCGCATGTGCCGCAATCTGAATCACTGCCCCTGTTATGCCGTCGGAATTCAATAACATCATCGCAAACACTACGTATGAAACCTGACTCACACTTGACCATGCAATTCGCTTCTTCAGATGAGGTTCTACGTATGCCATCATTGAGCCGGTGAATATAGTTAGAAGTGCCATGCTTAACATTGCAGTCTGTACCCACGTTCCACGAATGAAATCTGCCCCTACAACATAATATACAACTCTGAACATCGCAATCACTCCTGCCTTCGTGATTAGGCCGGATAGTACTGCACTTGCAGGTGTCGGTGCCTGAGGATGCGCAACAGGAAGCCATGCATGCAATGGAACTATTCCTGCCTTCGCTCCGAATCCCATTAACGTCAGGAATGTTACTGTCAGAATCATTCTCTCACTGCCCTCATTCGCTATTCTCTCCATGTCGAGAAGTCCTCCGGGTGTGAAGTCCATTGATACACCGTATACCTGAAAGAAGAAAAATCCTCCGAGTGCTAATGCCGCACCTATCAGCGAATACAGAAGATATGCTACAGTCGCTCGTATCGTTTCACGTTTCTGTGAATGCATTACGAGAGGCAGTGTTATGAATGTCATCAGCTCATAGAAGAGATAAAGCGTAAGGAGATTAGCGGCACATGATACGCCGATTAAGATTCCGAATGTCGAAAGGAAGAACGCATAAAATCTGTCAACCGGCGGCCTTCGTCTTAGATATTCAAATGCATACAGCGTAACCAGAGGCCATATGAACGATACAAGACACGCAAAAGCCTTCGCAGGATAATCAAACCTGAACGCAATAGATAAAGTATCTGTGATTTGCCACAACGTGATTAAATCTCCTGATGTCATGAAGACAGCAAGAAATGTTATTATCGCATTCGTGAATGTCATCACTCCAACGTAAACATGTCTGTCCTCGAAGATTGGACGCGAGAACAGTGCGAATCCCGTTATGATTGGGAAAAGAACAGGCGTTAATGTCATTATTGCATTGCTCATCATAATACGTTCACCCCTCTCGTAATCAATCGCAGTAATGGCATACAGAACAGGCCAAGATAGAAATTCAGTGCAAGAAAACATGTCATTGAGATTTTATATAACCGCGTCGGAGGAGGTGCAGAAAAATTATTGTTCATGTTCTTGTTGTGAGTCAGAATAACAATTACTGCTGGGACATAATATAATGCATTCAGAACCGAACTTGCCGCCAATGCTGCCAATGACCACACGATAACAGGGTGATCAAATGATGCCATTGTGAGACTTAACTTTGACGCAAAACCAGCGAATGCAGGAATACCCATCATAGAGAATGCACCCGCCATAAATCCCAAACCTGCCCATACATTAGAGTAGAATGTTCCCATTAAAGCATGAAGACCTTTTTTGTGTCCTGCCGCATTGCTTAACCCTCCTGCCGCAGTGATCAGCATAGGTTTCACGCATGCATGTACGATTATGTGAAGACATGCCGCCGCTATTCCCGCTGTAGTGTTCAATCCTACACCGAGAAATATATAGCCGACCTGTGCTACACTCGACCACGCTATCATTCGCTTAACGTTCGTCTGTCTCAGTGCGTGAACTGATCCCATGATCATAGCCAGCAATCCCAGAATGAATATAACCGTGTCCATTCTGAGAGCATGAATAACATCAAGACCGAAGACACGATAGAATATTTTTATGAGCAGGAATATATGACCCTTCAGAACGAGACCTGAGAGAATAGCACTAGATAAATTCGTTGAAGATCCGTGTGCATCTGGAAGCCAGAACGAAAACGGATATAACGCACTCTTAACCGCGAGGCCGGTCGTGATTAATGCAAGTGATACTGTCAGAGGCATTATGTAACTCTTCGCTGAGACCAGAACCTGAATTGCTATGTGCATGTTCTGCATGATCAAATGCCCGGTCAAATTATAGAGCAGACATATTACAATGAGAATTAAACCTGAACCCACAAGGCTCATAACAAGATAACGCAATGCCGCTCTTGCTGTCTCAGGCGATTCCTTCACTGCAACTATTGAACATGCCGCTATAGTGCTGATCTCAATGAATACATACGCAGTAAAAATATCATTCGTGTATGTCATTGCAAGAAGCGAGGACATGATGAGATTTACTAATACGCAAAAGAGCTGTCTTCTGTTCGGTGCAATATCTTCTTCAGTTGACGAGAAATTTCCCGTTAGTGATAACAGCATAGATAACGAGAAGAATAACGATAACACAGCTTCCAAAGGCCCGGCTTTGAGTTCGTTTCCATAAGGAACAGGAAAATTTCCTATCTTGAAATTGAAGCTCAAACTCTGTCCTGAGTTCGTGAGTGCATAAAGAAGATATGCTGAGAGTATACCGATTATGCCTATGACACAGCATGATAAGTTTTCGGGAATTCGATTCTGTTTCGGGAGCAATGGTGTGATTATCGCCGCAATCATGGCCAAGAAGATACTGATGAAAGGTATGTTGAATGCAAATGAATCAATCATGAGATCAACTCCTCTTCTTGTGCCTCAATTTTTGCTTCCAGTTCTTCCTGTTGAAGTGTCATTTTCATCAATGCCTCATCAATATTCAGTGTTCCGTAAGTCTCGTAAAGTTTCAATGTCAGTGCCAGTGCGAACGTTGTAACACTCACAGTAACGACAATTCCAGTGAGGATTAAACCAGCAGGTACAGGGGGATATTCTGCATTGTAACCTTTAGCCGCAAAGAGAAGATATACAGCAGTGTTCATGATATTCAACCCGATAATCTTCCTGATGAGATTCCTCTGAAGCAGTAAGTTCATGAGACCTATACCAGACAGAATGACAGCAGCAATTTCATAATGATTCAATATTAATTTTTCTAGCATGATTATATTTCCCCCTCGCTTAGTAATGCATAGAACCCGTAAAGAGTGCCGGCGACAATTAACCCAATGCAGATGTTTGGCAGAAGGATTAACCCTCCGTTGAAGATATTTGAGAGGGCATATATCATGAGTGAAGTTGAAGTTATTGTGATGAATATCTGTTCGTTGAAGAATTTGTGAACGCGTTCAAAATCGTATGCGTTTGCGCAGAGTATCAGTGCGGTGCTGAGAATTGCTCCTCCTGATAAGAGATGTCCATTGATGATGATAACGCAGCCCATTATTAAGATTACGGGAATTGAGATTGAAGCTGTACCTCTGAGAATTGCATCATCTCTCCTGAATGTATGAAGCCTTACTGACGGAGGCCCTCTCTGCATGAAGTTCTTTCCTGAATCATTTCCCTTCATTGATTGCTCATCGTCAGCGTTGTTTCTTCGTGAAGCTCCCAGAAGCATCAGCACACTCACTGCCGCAGTGAAGAGCACAGCGGATTCACCGAACGTATTGAATGCACGATAGTTGAGAATCAATCCTGCAACGATATTCTGTGCACCTGTCTCTTTGCCGCCCCTCTCAACGTAACGCCGAATTATTTCATTGTTCGCGAGGTTTCTCTCATCACTGAGTGAAGGAAGTTCAGATACAGTTGCGAGCAGAAGTGATACTATGACTATGCATGTCAGTACGCTAATTCCGGAATACAGAGACGAGAACATATGAAGTCCGTGAATTTCCAGCCATTGATTATAGCGTTCCTTCAGTGTTGCCTCATGGAAGCGTGAGTATTTATCCTTTGGTTTTCGTGTGAATGGCAAATCAGGAGGAGGTTCGTCTGGGATAACTTCATTTTCTGGTCTAGGGCCGTTACCCATTACCCAGTCAAAGAGTGATTTCCATATTGCTTTAATTTCTTCGTTCAAGTTTATGTTTCTCCTTTCATGCGAAAAATTTTACGTAAGTTCAAGAAATTCTGAAGCATTCATGATTTTGGGATTCATTATGCCTGCTTCGAGAAAATCTTTATCGCCAGTCAACAAAATATCCGCATTGGCTTTGATTGCGGCTCTGAGTATCGGACGGTCTTTTACATCTCGTATATGATTTTCTGAAAAGTGAATTTCAGGTGGTATAGGAACGAACATAAGAGCAGGCACTGTATCGGACAAAAAAATATTCAGCAAGTTAAGACGAGTACGAAATTTATCTAAAAATGTGTTTATCATCTCATCTATATTCTGCTGGCATATCATTCCGATATTCGGAGGCGATGACGCTTTTGCAAATGCTTGTGCTGGTATGCTGTGAGGCCATACAGTTGCTGAAATCAGGATATTTGTATCAATGAATATCTTCATCGTGAATTTCTGCGCATCTCCATTATGTATTCTATAACATCATCATCTGATTCCCAGCCTGCTTCTTCCGCTGCACCTTTCATTGCTTCCTGAAGTTTCCTCATAGCGTGTACAGCAGGATTCACTATGCGTACTTCTTCGCCGTCTGCAATGAACATCACTCTGTAACCATTG
>CAJOLN010000118.1 GCA_905235395.1 uncultured Synergistales bacterium | reverse complement strand
CTGAACGCGATATGCTCATTACATCAGGCGGTGAAGCGATTGCTCTTGCAGGTGTAATGGGAGGAGAACAGACGGGAATCAATGATGACACAACTACGATTGTGATTGAGAGTGCAAGTTTCTCACCGATAAGAGTAGGACATACTTCAAGAAGGCTCGGAATAAATTCGGAAGCAGCATTCAGATTCTCACGGACAGTTGACCCTTCACTTAGTAAATCTGCACTCATGGCCGCAACAACTCTCATGCGTGACTGGTGCGGTGCTATCGTGGATTACAGGCCGTTATCTGCTGAGAATGAAATTGCTGAACCTGAACCCGTAAAGCTCACTCGTAAAAAGCTATCAACATATTTATCATGGGATAACATGAACGAAGCGCAGAAAATTCTTGAGGGATTCGGAATCAAACATGTTAAAGGTGATTCAGACGAGAGAACTTTCATGCCTCCGACATCAAGACCAGATATTACGATTGAAGAAGATTTAATCGAGGAAATCGGAAGGTTCAGAGGATACAATGACGCTCCCGATAAACTGCCCGGTGAAATGCCCAGACGTGCAGATATTGGAGATACATTGAGGCTTGCAGGTCTTGTAAGAAATGTTCTTATGCCGAGAGGATATACTGAGGTCGTAACATACAGTTTCCTTCCCGAAGATTTTCCCGATAAGTTGCGAATTCCTGAATCTGATTCACGTCATGATACCCTCAAGATTGCTAACCCCATAAGCCGCGACCAAATGGCCATGCGTACAACATTGCTTCCCGGATTACTCGCAGGATTGAGAACAGCAATTACGTCAGGCTGGCGCGAACCAGTGAGAATATTTGAACAGGGAAAAGTTTTCATCAATGACAATGAACCTGAACATGCAGCAGGAATCATCTTCAACGGTAAAGATACTCGCTCACCGAATAATGACAGAGACGAGAATTTCTACAGTATTAAGGCAGATGTCGAATCACTCTTGAGATCCGCAGGATATAACGCTGAATTCAGGAGAGGCCATGAACCTTTTGCTCATTCAGGACAGACAGCAGATGTAATTGTTGACGGAACAAAAGTAGGCTGGGTTGCGAGGCTGAAACCCGTAATCGAACAGGAACTTGATGTTTCTGAAGGAGTTTATGCTTTTGAGATTGATGTTACGTTTATGAAGTCATCAAAGCGTCCGGAGTTCAAACCTTCAAGTCAGTTCCCTGCGTCTTATCGTGATATTTCATTGCTGGTATCAATCGACAGAAGCAATTACGATGTCATGAATGATATTCGTGAATGCGTTCGCGAATCTGCAAGTGATGATATTGCACTCGAAAAGCTCAGACTGTTTGATGTGTATATCGGCAAGGGAATTCCTGAAGGATTCAGAAGCCTTGCATACAGTTTAAGTTACAGGTCTGATGAACGTACACTCAAAGATGAAGAAGTTGAAAGCATACACATGAGGGTACGCGAGAATCTAAAGAGCAAAGGCTATGTGATTCGTTAATCATATGGTCATTAAGAAAAAAAGAAAAAAAATTGAGAGTGTCAGATTAAAATTTCTAACACTCTCTGCTATTCAAAAATTTATTTTTAATTCATCAACCGGACTTTCTGACCTTCCCTCAGCAAATGTACACCAGCAACAATTAAATTATCTCCGCCCTTTAAATCATTGCCGGAAATTTCAATGTAGCCCTCTGCATAAGGCTCACCAACTGTAACAGGTACTTTGTGAACTTCACCGTTTACACATCGCCATACATATTGCTTTTCGTCCAGCACGAATATAGCGTTAGAAGGTACTCTGAATGAATTTGCGTTTACATTCCCGCTGTCTTCAAATATAACTTCAACTGTTGCAGCCATTCCTGGAAGTAAAGATATTTTATCTCTTTGCTGCATCACGGCAGTTACAGGAAAAGTATTAGTGTTAGGGTCAGACTGTGTAACGAATTCCTTCAGCGTTAAAGGGAAACGCTCATTAGGTATCGCGTCAAAAAGTGCGTAGAATGATTTCGCTTCTCTCCTTGAGCTTAATCCTAATATTACATCTCTGTCTGGAACGTTGAATACAAGTTCGAGTGTGCCTATGTCCTGCAATCTGAAAATTGGCTGCTTGGCCGTAACGTCCTGAAAATTTTCAACCATTCTGTCAGCTATCACTCCGTCAAATGGTGCACGAAGCTCCGTATCTTTCAGTGAATCGCGAACGAATTCTACTTGTGCTTTTGCGGAATTCAGATTCGCAAGGGCAACGTCAACTTCGGTCTTCTGTGTGTCATATGTCGATTTGGGAATAACCTTTTGCTTGTACAAATTTTCATGACGCTTGAAGTTCGTCAGAGCGTTATTGTACTGTGCCTGAGCCTGTGCCTGAACACTTTGTGCCTGCTTTAGCTGAGTCTGAAAGTCTCTCGTGTCCAACGTTGCCAACAATGCGCCTTTCTTAACCGAATCTCCTTTATCAACATAAATTCTTCGTATAGGCCCTGATACTCTGAATGAAAGATCAACGCGTCTTCCTCCCTGAAGAGTTCCGAAATAACGCCAAACTCCTCCGTCTCCGTTCACACTAAGGACGTATGATTTCAGGTTTCGCAATTTCTTCCTGCGGCTTTCTGAAAGTTTCAAGCGCAAAATATCCGCCTACAACAACAGCAGCAATGATTATCATATCAATGATTTTTCTCATTATGAGTTCTCCTTTCTGTTTCTATTCGTCATCATCATCATCTTTTTCATCGTTCTCATCAGGGCATGGCACATGATAGGCTATAGCTGTAGCAACAGGAATTACAACCATTGTTAAGATCGTGCTGACCGTTAGACCTCCCATTATAGTGACTGCCATTGAGCCGAACATTACATCCCATATCAAAGGAATCATTCCCAAAACTGTCGTAACTGCGGACATCGCAACAGGACGAAGACGGCTTACACCAGTTTCAACGATTGAGATGTATCTGTCTTTACCTGAAGCGAAATCACTTGCAACCTGATCTAACAGAACGATTGAATTCTTTGCAAGCATTCCGACTAGGCTCAATACACCGATAATCGCAAGGAAACTTAACGACATGTTTGCAATTCCAAGACCCAATACAACACCGATTAATATTAAAGGAATTGACGAGAATATTATTATAGGCTGCTTGAATCCGTTGAACAGGAAAATCATTATCGTGAACATAAGCAACAGGCAAGGCATGAACATTTTCGACATTCCTCCCATTGCGTCCCCCTGACTTGCTTCTTCTCCTCCCCATTTAAAGTCGTAGCCTAACGGTAGTTCTATTGATTCAATTGCTTTCTTCACACGTTCCTGCATTACTCCTACGTTTGCTCCGCGTTTCACATCACTCATAACCGTAATGACACGTCTGCGATTCTCCCTCATCAATATATTATCCTCGAATGTTATTCCAATATCCGAGATGATTGACCCCAAAGGTACAGACATTCTTGCGGCCGGTGCCCATACAGGGAAAGATAACATATTTTCCACCTGATTATCTTCTTCGGATGCAAGACTCATTATGATTGGTAATGATCTGTCGCCGTCTCTGAACATTCCTAAAGTTGCTCCCGTTCCTGCTGTCTGAAAAGCCATATTGATTAATGGCCTCGATAAACCTAAACTTTGCATTCTGTCCATTCTTATATTTGGTCTGAATGTCATAACAGGATCTCGCCAGTCTGTTCTCACACAGCTTGCCAGAGGATCATCTTGAAGAATAACTTTCGCTTGTTCGGCCAAGTTCCGCAGTACAGCAGAATCATTTCCGAAAAATCTTGCCTCAATTGAAGGGGCCATGCTTGAACCTTTCGAGAATGATTTACAAATTCCTTCAACACCAACTAATTCTTCATCTATGATTCTCTGTGTCTCATCAAGAATTCCAGTGACATCTCCGCCCTCTTTGAGTTCAACAATGAGTTCTGAAAACGATGTATTTGAATCAGGCGGTGAATATGTAAGCATGAAACGCAATGCACCTCCGCCGACTAAAGATGTTACGTTCTTCACATCTGGCATCTTTCTAAGTCTCTCCGCTAATCCTTCTGTCATTTTCTGCTGTTCCTTTATCGATGTCCCTTCACGCTGCCACATATCCGCCACAAAATATGAGGCCGTTGAACTCGGAAAGAAAGTTTTATCCAGCATTCCAAGCCATACAACAGATAACCCAAATGCAGCAAGCACTATTCCTATCGTTAATAGTCTGTGCCTCAAACATCCTTCAAGAAAAGCCCTGTATATTCTGAAAAGGGGTTTATCATAAGGGTCTGAGTTGTCATTAGTTGTTGATGAAGGCTTCAGCATCAGAAAACCAAATACAGGAGTAACTGTGATTGCGAAAAGCCAGCTTAACATCATTGAGATTCCTATGACCTGAAGAAGACTGCGGCAATATTCACCTGTGCTGTCAGGAGATAATCCAATAGGTACGAATGCAAGTACAGCAATAAACGTTCCGCCGAGCATTGACCAGGTTGAACCGCTCACTGTTTCTGAAGCTGCATCAGTTACGTCTTCTCCTTTTTGAACGCCTATTAACATTCCTTCGGTTACAACGATTGCATTATCAACCAGTGAACCTAATGCAATAATCAATGCCGCCAATGATACCTGCTGAAGGAATATGCCCGTCCAGTTCATTACCATTATGGTAGCCGCAACTGTGAGCAGCAATACGATTCCGATCACGAGACCTGAACGCAGTCCCATGAAAACGAGAAGAACACCAACGACAATGATTAACGATTCCATTAAGTTCACTACGAAATCATTTACGGAACTCACGACACCTTTTGACTGCATATAAATTTCATCGAGTTCCATTCCTATTGGCCTGTTCACTTCAAGTTCTTCAAGTCTCTTCGATACAGCTTCACCCATTGTAACAACGTTTCCGCCTGAGATTGTAGCTATTCCGATTCCGAGTGAAGGACGACCATTGAAAGACATCATGAAGGTCTGAGGGTTTACATAATCACGCCGGACAGTTGCAACTTCATTCAAGCGTATCAAACGTCCTCCTGAACCTCCGATTATCAGTTCGCCTATGTCTTTAACGCTCAGAATTCCTCCAACAGGATTTATCGTAACGTATTGATCTCCGTAGAAAGTTTTTCCGAGCGATGAAATAGTGTTCTGCTGATTCAGAATGTCAAATATTGAAGACGGAGACAATCCCAGAGAACTTAATCTCGTTTGAGAAAACTCAACGTAAATTCCTTCTGTCTGTTCACCTAATATGCTCACTCTTGCAACTTCAGGAACTAATACAAGTTCTTTCTTCAGGTAGTCAGCGTACTCCCAAAGTTCACGCATAGTGTAACCGTCACCTGTGAGTGCGTAGAACTGTCCGTAAACATCACCGTAATCATTATTGATTGCGACAGAACACCCTGAAGGCAAATTAGGAACAGCATCGTTGACCTTCTGACGTAAAACGTTCCAGACCTGAGGCAAGTCATCGGTTTGATATTCATCTTTGATGTCGATGTATACAACTGCCACTCCCTCCGTACAACGGGTACGAATTTTTTTGATTTCGCCCATTGCCTGCACTGCCTCTTCAATTCTGCTTGCGGCTTCCGTTTCGACTTCAGTAACAGTTGCTCCTGGATACACAACGCTTATGACTGCCGTTTTAATTGTGAACGTTGGATCTTCGAGTTTGCCGATTGCAAAATATGCAGCGATCCCGCCAAAAGCCATAAGAGCGCAAAGGAAAAGAACAACTACACGACGCTCAATGCTAGATCGTGCAATATCCATGAAAAAACCTCTTTTCTGTTTTAGATTCTCATAATTTAGAGTGTTTCTGAATTTATTAAAATCATAGCACAAAAGTTTTTCATTATGTCTCTGTTAAAATTATTTGAAGAGGTGATTTTTTTATGGCTAGGAATCTCAATGACGCAGAATATTTTGCAGATACAATCTCAAAGCGAATAGATCAACTTCTGAATGAACGAAAAATTTTACGAAGCGAGCTTTTAAGAAAATCAGACGGAAATCTTGAACACGAGAAATCATTTGTACGTGCATATCAGGATAACGTAATCAACAATGCAATGAACGCGGATAAATCTGCGAGACTTGAACATATATTAGCGATAAGGTAACGGGAATTGAATATGAACACTTCAAGAGATGTATTCTTAACGATAGGCAAAGGAACATATACTCTAAGTGATGAAGAGATTGACAGAGTGAAGGCATTGATTGATGAAGCATGCGGGGAAATAGTGAAGGGAGCAAAACAGGAAGATATGCTTATGCTTACGTGTCTGAGATTGGCATACTCGCTTGATTCTGTGAATGAGAAACTGAAGAAGACGCTTGCATATATAGACAGTGAGATATGATTTACAGTTGAGCTATCGTAAAAATTTTTCTTCACCGTGATATTATTGGCGGGGTTAATTTCTATGAAAGTGAAGGAGAAATTTTTCATCATGAAGATAATTCTCAAAACAGACGTGAATAAACTCGGCAAAGCTGGTTCACTCGTTGACGTAAGTGACGGACACGCACGCAACTTTCTGATTCCAAAAGGATTAGCAGTTGAAGCAACGCCCGGCAAACTTGCAGAATGGAAAGCAGAACAGGCAAGAATGAAAGCCAAAGATGAAAAGCGTCATAAGGAAGCATTAGAACTTCAGAAAAGATTGCAGGGAAGAGCAATAACAATTGAAGGCAGAGCAGGCGAAAACGGAAAACTCTTCGGAAGCATAACACCCGCACAAATTGCAGAAGCTCTTGAAGCACAGCATGGCCTCACGGATTTCGACAAGCGCGACATTAAACTTGATGAAACAGTAAAACAGCCGGGCAACTTCAAGTTCTCTCTGAAACTTTATCCAGGTGTTCAGGTTGATATGACACTCACAGTAACAGTTGCTAATTCATGATACCTAACTTACCTCCGCAAAATATCGAAGCAGAACGTGCTGTATTAGGCGCATGTATCATCTCAAAGGGAGCTTTAGATTCTGTAATCGAGATTCTTAAACCTGATGACTTTTACGATGTCAACAACAAAGCAGCTTTTCAAATACTGTCTGACATGTATTTTTCTGATAAGCCTGTTGATCTCGTAACTGTAATTGATGAATTCACAAACAAAGGAATTCTTAACAGACTTGGAGGTCTTAACTTCTTCAAGGATCTGACCGGGAACGTAACGACAACTGCAAACGTAAATTATCATGCTGAAATAGTAAAAGAACGTTCAATCAGAAGGCACTTGCTTGAAGCAGGAAACAGAATAATATCTCTTGTGTATGATACAAATAAAGGCACAAAGGAAATCATAGAAGAAGCTGAAAAATTAATCTTTGAGGCAGCCCAGAACAAGAACACATCAGAATTCAGGCGTGTCAGCGAGATAATAGGGCCTGTGTTCACTGATGTAGAAAAAAATTTCAAAAAGGAAGACACAAGAACTAAAGGTTATCCTTCAGGGTTTGATGATTTAGATTCCTACACTGGAGGTTTTCAGCCTGGAAGTCTGAATATTATTGCCGCACGTCCCTCAATGGGTAAGACATCTTTCGTAATGAATATAGCTCAGTTTGGAGACAAAGAAGCAAATCGTCCTGTTTTAATTTTCAGTCTTGAGATGTCATGTGAACAACTGGTTCTGCGCATGCTCTCCGCTGAATCATATATAGACCTCTCACAACTGAACATGGGAACATTCGACACAGAGGCTTTTCATACTGCAAAGAAGGCATGTGAGATTCTCGTGAACAGGAATATATTTATCAATGATGATTCTAATCTTACGGCTATGGATTTCAGAACACGATGCAGAAGATTCAAAACGAAATACCCGGACTTATCGCTTGTCATTGTGGACTACATGCAACTGATGAGTTCAGGAGACGGACGCAATGAAGGAAGGCAGCAGGAAGTTTCAGACATATCAAGAATGCTTAAAGCTACAGCTCGTGAACTTAACTGCCCGGTCATAGCTTTATCTCAGCTATCACGTGCCACAGAACAGAGAACAGAAAAGAAACCTCAACTTTCAGACCTGCGTGACTCAGGCGCAATTGAACAGGACGCAGATGTTGTGCTGCTGCTGTTCAGAGAAGATTACTACACTGATAATGAGAATAATGAACTCAAAGACAGCAAAGCAGATGTTCGCGTTGCAAAGAACAGAAACGGAAGCACAGGAACTTTTCATCTGACATTCAAAAGAGAGATAACAAGATTTTTCAATTACGCTGAGTAAAAATTTCCCCCCTGTTTGATTTCGCAGAGGGGGATTCTATTTCACTTTTTCATTTTCGCTATTCTGTTCGCAAGGCAACTATTGGATCTAAATTTGAAGCCTTCCATGCAGGCCAGAACCCGAAAAATATTCCAACAAAGCCAGAGAATCCAACAGCAAGAAGAACTGATTCCATAGAAACAGAAGCAGGCCAATTGAAAATACTCGCAATGACTTGAGATATTCCGAAGCCTATTGAGATTCCTATTCCGCCTCCAAGAATCGACAACACAACTGCCTCTGTCAAAAATTGAATTCTCACATTTGACGGTCTGGCTCCTACTGCCATTCTGATTCCGATTTCGCGTGTACGTTCACTCACTGACACAAGCATTATGTTCATTATGCCTATTCCTCCGACAAGAAGCGATATTGATGCTATTGCTCCTAACAGAAGGCTCATTACGTTTGCCATGTTCGCCATGCTTTCGAGGTTCTGCGTTAAATCACGAGTGTCAAAATCATCAGGTGTACCTTCAGGTATTTTGTGTCTTTGACGTAAAAGCGTTTTAACTTCCTGCGTTGCTGTTTCAAGAAGCTCTCTGCTCCTGGCCTGTACATTTATGCGTCTCACTGTATCTACTCGTGTTCCCGTTCTCACAAGCCTTCTCTGTGCTGTCGTTACAGGGACAAATATAATATCATCCTGATCCATTCCAAATGAGCTTGCTCCTTTTGCCTTCAGCACTCCCACAACACGGAACGGTATGTTTCGTATTCTTATCGTTGCATCAATCGGGTCTGAATATCCGAACAGTTCCTTTGCTACTGTCTTTCCTATCACGCAGACCTTTGCACCTGAACGAACATCTGAATCACTGAAGCATACTCCGCTTTCAATGCTCATCATTCGCACTGGCAATATATCCGGTGTACTTCCTGTTACGCTGGTATTCCAGTTGTTATTGCCGTAAATCACCTGTCCTGATGTGTTCACTTCGGGTGCCGTTCTCAATATCGAAAATGTGTCATTCATGAGAGCTTCTGAATCTCTGAGCGTCAATGATGCTCCTGAACCTGCAGCTCCTCTTGCACCTGATGAATTAGGCGGTGCTGGCATTACGATAATCAGATTCTCTCCGAAATTCGCCATTAATCCCTCAACTTGTGTCGTCGCTCCTCGTCCTACTGCTACCATAGTGATCACTGCTCCGACTCCGATTATTATTCCAAGCATTGTTAATATTGAGCGTGTACGATTTGCCAATAGTGAACGCATAGCTGTCTTTACTATTTCCATTATGAATGAATCACTCCTTTGTTCAGTCATTATAAATTAGAATAAAAAATTTTTTTTTCGCATTAAGTTATAATTATCGCGATTTTATTTTCAGTTTTTAAGGAGGACTTATGTTTATCATGAGAAAATTTTTAGCAGTGTTCCTCGTAATCTCATCACTATTCATCATTTCATCTTCAGCTCTCGCAGATGAAACCGAAAAACTCAAAAGCATTGACCAGCTCAAGAATGAAAGACTTGCAGCACAGCGCGGTACAGTCGGACAGTTCATAGCAGAAGATATGCTCGGCGACAAAAAAGGCAGCCTCCTCACGACATATGAGAAGTATGTTGATGCGATTGCGGCACTTCGTCAGGGTAAAGTCCGTGCTGTCATTATGGACGAGATGCCCGCAAAGAGATTCCTGAATGATGTTGAAGGTCTCGCAATAATGGACAAAGCATTATCCGAAGAGAATTATGCGATTGGATTCAGGAAGGGCAACAAGGAATTAGTTGATGCGGTCAATAAGGCACTTGCAGAAATCAAAGCTGACGGAACACTCGATAAGATATTCGAGAAATATTACGGCACGTTCCTTGCGGGTGATTCTTCGGCAATCAAACCTGAAGATATAGACTTCAACAAAGGAGCAAAGGGAGGCAAGTTAGTTGTAGGAACAGAAGCAGGATTTGCACCTTATGAGCTTAAAGTTGGTTCGGGCTATATAGGAATCGATGTTGAAATGTGTGCGGCAATCGCGAAGAAACTTGACCGTGAACTTGTCATCGAAAACATGAACTTTGATGCACTTCCAATGGCAGTATCAACGAATAAGGTCGATATGATATGTGCAGGAATAACAGTAACGGAAGAACGCAAGGAGAACATGGACTTTTCAGAGAATTATGTTATAGGAGCAAAACAGGTTGCGGTAGTGAGAGCAGACGATTATGAAAAGTAATCTATCAAATCAAAAGGGAGCAGGCAGAGGCGATATTGTTCTTGGGATATTCGGTCTCTTTCTGCTGTACCTGCTTTATGATTCAGGTTTCTTTACTGCGGAGGCATGGGCGGATTTCAACAGGAGGTTCTATCAGAATTTTGTGAAGGATAGCCGCTACATGATGCTTATTGACGGATTGAAGGCTACGATCTTCATGACATCAGGGGCAACAATAATAGGCGTAATTGTTGGGTTAATACTGAGCGTGATACGTGTTGCATATAAAGGAGGAGTACCAATTCCTATTTTGAATAAATTCGCGGAAGCATATATATCTGTTCTTCGCGGAACTCCTGCAATGGTTCAGCTCTTAATCTGGAACTTCACAATATTTGCGAGTGCGCGTGACCTTAACACACAGTACATAGCGATATTAGCATTCGGGTTGAACTCAGGGGCATATGTAGCGGAAATATTCAGAGGCGGAATTGAATCAATAGATCCCGGACAAATGGAAGCGGCGCGTTCACTTGGCCTGTCATACGGATCATCAATGCGTCATGTGATTCTCCCTCAGGCATTGCGTAATGTCGTGCCTATGCTGTTCAATGAATTCATTGCTCTCCTGAAGGAAACATCAATTGCGGGTTATATTGGAATTGATGATTTGACTCGTGCGGGTCAGAACATACAGGCATTGACGCTTGAACATTCACAGCCTCCTCTCGTTATGGTCGCAATAATATATCTCATTATCGTACTGTTACTTACACATTTAGTGCGTAAACTTGAGAACTGGCTGAGTCGCGGCAAAAGGGGGTAATGAGTTCATGGAAGACATGATTATTGAAGTAAAAGACCTTCACAAGACGTTCATACGCAAAGAGGACGGAACGGAGCTTAAAGTTCTCAAGGGAATAAGCACAGGGATTCGGAAGGGCGAGAAGATTGCGGTTATAGGGCCTTCAGGTTCAGGAAAGAGCACGTTCCTTCGGTGTCTGAATCGAATGGAGGAACCTACATCGGGAGTGATTACATTCAAAGGGGAAGATATAACATCACCTAAATGTAATATTAACCTCGTGAGACGAAAAATGTGTATGGTCTTTCAACACTTTCATCTGTTCCCTCATCTTACTGTCAGAAAAAATCTCACGCTTGCTCCTGTTGACCTAAAGCTCATGACTCAGGACGAAGCAAACGACAGAGCACATGTATTGCTTTCACGTGTTGGACTTGCGGACAAGATTGACGAATGGCCGGACAGGTTATCAGGAGGACAGAAACAGAGAGTAGCAATAGCCAGAGCATTGGCAATGAATCCTGATGTGTTATTATTCGATGAGCCTACGAGCGCGTTAGACCCTGAGATGATTGGTGAGGTGCTTGATGTCATGCAGGAACTCGCAGATTCAGGAATGACTATGTATTTAGTGACGCATGAAATGGGATTCGCGCATAAAATTTCGGACAGGATATTATTCATCGACAACGGAAAGATAAGTGAAGAAGGAACACCTGATGAAGTATTTGATCACCCGAAACAGCCGCGAACAATTGAATTTCTCTCAAAGGTATTGAGACGTTAGAAAAAAATTTTATCCCCCAGTCTGAAAATGGCAGGGGGAATTTTTCATTTCACAATTACAGCT
>CAJOLN010000117.1 GCA_905235395.1 uncultured Synergistales bacterium | reverse complement strand
GATCATAGAATATCTGCCACTCACATGAAGTGTTGTTGTCGGAAGTGTAGAACGAAAAACTTTCGAGAGATTCTCCGTCTGATTTGACCTTGAAGACATTGGCCATGTAGATGCTGTGATCCTTATAACCGAAACTGCCGCAGAATCCCATAGGTGAATGAGTATAGACTTTCATGTTCCCAGAAGGAGCTTCAACCAGATGAGCAAGTCCTGCTTGTATGGGCTGCTGATATGACATCCAGAAATAACCGCCGTTTCCAAAGTGCTCTGACCAGTTGTTACGCACTAACCACGCACCGTCAATATCAGGTACTGCAGCTCCTTTGAAGTTCGTGCGTGAATAATTATCATCCCAGCCTATTATACTTACAGCGTGATTGATTTCATCGATCCCGTCGTAATATGCATCATCGGAGGCAGTAAGGAAATCATTGAGTGAATCATGATAAGCAATCTCAATAGCTCCGTATTCAATGATTAAACGTTTTGCATATTTTGCGTTCTGAACGTTAAGAAAGGTTCTGTTATCATATTCATCACCGAGATCATCACGTCTACTAGGGTTCACAATCGGTGAAAGAGGAGCATAGTATGCATCTGTGAGTCTGAGTATGTTTTTGCCGTAGAGATCTGCTGTGTAGTACGGTTGCGGCAGAATGAAGTTTTGATGAAATTCCTCAAGAGCAGCAAGCTGATTATATGTAGGAAATCCTGCGTTGATTAAGGCATGCCATACTTTCCTGTCAAACCCCCATGCTTTTTCTATTGCTTCGTATGAGAAATACGGCATTGATGATTCAGTTACAGGCCCCTCGAGACGTGAAAGATACGCAATGCTCATGTGAGGCATTCCGAAGTTTATGTTTTCAACAGCAAGCGACTTTGGATAAAAGAGCCTGCTCTTGTCGGGGTTATTCTTGGCGAACCATGCCATATGAAGCTCGGACAGGTCAAGAGTTTCAGAATTACCGAGTGAACCGTCAAGTTCTCCCTTCAATGAACGCGTGAGATAATTGCTCTCAACTGATGCAAGCGAAGCAAATGCCCAGCATGTTTGCCACGGATATTGATTGCGGATCTGGGTAACACGTCCGAATTTGCGAAGGTCATATGATACCGGCAGATCGTAATCATCTTCAGCAGGTATAACAGGAAGATTGTAACTCAGGTGAGACATATCAACAGGACTGGGAATGTATCCGTATTGATTAATCCGTTCGGACGAAGAAGAAGCTGAAACTGAAGAGCGCGCTTTTGCCTGTTCTTTTTTCCAGTTGATGAAGTCAGGGTTTAACGGTGCAAGACCTGCATAAACTGGTGCTGCAATCAATAAGAACATGACGAATGAAGACATGAAATTAAATTTTCTGAGATTCAAATTCAAACGAATCCTCCTTCTAAAAAATAATGTGCATATAATACAACACAAATTCATATGCTTAACGGGTGTTATAATAAATCCTGCCGCGCGGCAAATTAAATGCGTAAGTCCAGGTTGAAATGGGCAGACGCATTTTTTTTGTGCGCAAATTTTTTCATGAGGTGATATTAATTTTGAACAACGCAAATGTTTTTCTTGAACGTGAACCTGTCAGCAAACTCATGGTGAAGTATTCAGTTCCTCTCATCGTCTCGCTGTTAGTTGCTGCTCTTTATAATATAGTTGACCAGATATTTATCGCTAATGCAGACTATCTCGGTTCAAACGGAAATGCTGCCAACAATGTCGTATTTCCCATGACGGTTATAGCTCTCGCATTCACACTCTTAATCGGTGACGGCGTGTGTGCGTTTGTTAGCATGAGTTTAGGTGCGAGGGATTCAAAACGTGCAGGTGATGCTGTAGGGAGTGCAGCATTATTATCATCAACAATGGGAATCATAATCGCTATTCTATATTATATTTTCTGTGATGAACTCTTAACTTTTTTCGGAGGGCGCATTAATGATGAGACGTTCAGGTTATCGCGTGAGTATTTCACGTATATCATTTTAGGCATACCGTTTTACGTTTTCGGTCAGGCCATGAACCCTATAATCTCTGCCGACGGAAGTCCGAATTACGTTATGTTTTCAACTCTAATGGGAGCAGGTATAAACATTATTTTCGACCCGTTATTTATCTTCGGATTTCACTGGGGTATGACGGGCGCAGCAGTTGCCACGATAATGGGACAAATATTTACGGCGTTCATGTCATTGCTGTACATAACACGAAAGATGAAAGCAGTTGAATTCACGAGAGCAAACGTGAAATATAATCTCCCTGTAGTGAAACGTTATCTGCCTTTGGGAATGTGCAGTTTCCTGTCACAGATTTCACTCGTGATCAGCGTGGCCTCAGTGAACGTGATGATAAAGAAATACGGAGCAATAGATCCTATATTCGGTCAGCCTGAATACTCACAGATACCTATGGCTGTAATTGGAATCGTCATGAAATTCTTTCAGATAGTAATCTCAATCGTCGTAGGTTTATCCGCAAGCTGTACACCAATAACAGGCTACAATATCGGAGCAGGACATAAAGACAGAGTGAAGAGACTGTTTACGCTTCTGTTAGCATGTGAGGCAGTGATTGGGTGTGTATCATTCGTTATCGTTGAGTTCTTTCCAATGTATATTGCAGAATTATTCGGTGCATCTGGTGAGAGCGTGCACTACATGAATTTCACGGTTAGGTGTTTCAGAGTGTACTTGTGCATGATAGTCCTTGCGTGTATCAATAAGGCCGCATTCATATTCATTCAGGCAATGGGTAAACCGTATGTGTCTGCCGGATTGTCGATGATACGAGAAGTGATTTTCGGTGCAGGTCTCACAATCATAATGCCGGTGTTCATTGGTCTCGAAGGAGTGTTATGGTCAATGCCTGCAAGTGATGCATTAACATTTATTGTTTCTGCTGTAGTTATTGCTATGATATATCGTGAATTAAGCAAGCCGTCTGAAACTTGGCCCGCATAAATACAAAAAGGGAAGTGTGAGCATGAACATAAGGAACGGAATCATATTCGGAACTGACAACGAATTTCACAAAGGAGATATTGCAGTCTCAGGAGAAGTTATCACATCACAGAATGATGATAATACAGAAGTAATTGATGCCTCAGGCTTATACATCATACCTGGACTGACTGACATACATTTTCACGGTGCAAATGGTCATGACTTCTGCGACGGAACATTTGAATCATTCAATGCGATTCATGAATACGAACTCAAACACGGAATTACGACTATATGCCCGGCAACAATGACACTCTCAGAAGAAGAGCTTACGAGAATATTAAATGAGGCAAAGAGATTCAGTGAGACATGCAGAAACTTCAAAGGTGTTTATCTCGAAGGCCCTTTCATATCGCGTTCAAAGATTGGTGCTCAGAATCCCGAATATATTTCTCGTCCTGATGTTGATATGCTCACGAGACTTCAGAATGTTTCAGGCAATATGATTCGAATCGCCGTTGTTGCTCCTGAAGTTGAAAGTGCAATGAGATTCATTAAAGACGCAAAAGACATAACGAGAATATCAGTTGCACATACATCATGTGATTATGAGACAGCAAAAGAGGCATTCAGGAGGGGAGCGAATCAGGTTACGCATTTATACAACGCAATGAATCCCATTAAGCACAGAGAACCCGGCCCGATTATTGCGGCACTTGAGAATGAAAAAGTTAATGTTGAACTCATATGCGACGGTATTCATGTTCATCCTGCGGTTGTCAGGAGCACAATGAAAGCGTTCGGTGCAGAGAGAGTGATATTCATAAGCGATTCAATGGAGGCAACAGGTATGCCTGACGGAGAATATATGCTCGGAGGTCAGAAGGTCATCAAGCGAGGGAATAAGGCAACACTCGAAGACGGAATTACAATTGCAGGAAGTGTTACGAATCTCATGGACTGCATGAGAATTGCGGTTAAGGATATAGGCATTAAACTTGAGGAAGCAGTTATGTGTTCGGCGATTAATTCTGCGAGGGCTATTGGGATTGATTCATCACTGAGGGAAGGCAACACTGCGAATATGGTTGTACTGGACGAGGAATTAAATATAGTGTGGGTAATGAACAGAGGCAGAATGATTCACAAAGCATAAAACAGCTGCCCCTGATAAAATCATTTTTTCCATTTGCACACTACAGGCTTGCGTTTGCCTGAAGCAAGAACAGGAATGTCATTCACGTACTCAACGCTAATATCAGCATCACTTCCGAGAACACTTCTGATCTCGCTTATAGTCTCATTAATGCTGCTCTCTTCTCTCATGTTCAACATGACAGTATATTTTCTTTCCTCATTCTGAATCAACTGCCATTGAATTATTCCTGGAATGTTCTTGAGGATTCTCGCAAAGTTCATGGGGTGCACCGGGACACCATTGGTATCATAAACTAAATCCAATCGTCTGCCATATAAGCTGGTGATGTATATCCATCCTCCGCTAGTGTCATCGCCTCTGTGAAATATCGCCGTGTCCCCTGTGTCGTATCTGATTAACGGGAAAGCATAATTGAACAGGTCAGTGATTACAATACGTGAAAGCTCTCCTTCTTCTGCCGGCGTATCATCATTGAGTTTCAGAAACTCAAATACATAATCTGCATGATTGAGATAATAATTTGTGTCGCTTATTCTCTGCTGGGCCATGACTCCAGCTTCTTCATTTGCATATGCTTCAACAATGGGGACTCCTGTCAAACGCATCATTCGTTCTCTGGTATCCTCATTCAATGCTTCAGATGATGATATGCATACACGAAGCGATTTTAAATCCTCAGCTTTTCCCTTGCCGCTCTCAATGTAATTCACAATTGCATCATACCAGCTTGCATATGACCTCAACAAAACGATTTTATATTTTTTCACCGCATTGAACAATACAGAACAAGTTTCATCATCCATTCTTGCGACATTAATGGGAATGATATTCTCCCTGAATGACTGCCATTTTGATTTACTCTGCCATTTCGTCCATATCTTTAAGAGTTTCCGTAGGTAGACCGCAGATAAAATAAAACTTGAGTTTTGACCAGCCGTTTTCGTACAAAGTTAAAGCTGCATTAATTATTTGTTCTTCGGAAATATTTTTCTTTATGACATTTCTGAGC
>CAJOLN010000116.1 GCA_905235395.1 uncultured Synergistales bacterium | reverse complement strand
AAGCCATGCATTCGCGATGAAGTTATTATTGAACTTCAGGACGTTACGGGTAACGGCGATGAGCATATATCGTTCAAGGTACATGCAGGTGAAGTTCTTGGTCTTGGTGGACTTGTCGGAGCAGGCAGAACTGAAATTGCACAGGTAATCTTCGGTTCACGTCCGAAAGAATCAGGAAAGATTATCTTCAAGGGAAAGGAAATCAATCCTAAAGCACCGAGAGCCGCAATCAATAATGGAATAGCATTGCTTCCTGAAGACAGAAAGAGACACGGAGCATTGCTGACCAACTCAATCAAGAACAATATATCAATGCCTATCTATGAGAGAATCTCAAAGGGTACGGTAATTGATTCAAAGACAGAGAAGGCTACAGCAGAAAGATACCGTGAGGACATACAGATAAAATGCCCGACGATTTACCAGCTCGTGAAGAACCTCTCAGGAGGAAATCAGCAAAAAGTCATTCTCGCTAAATGGCTTGCCGCTAATTCCGAACTTATAATCTTTGATGAACCTACTCGTGGAATTGACGTAGGTGCAAAGTTCGAGATATACAAGCTCATTAATGATCTTGTTGAAAGAGGCGTTGCAGTACTCATGATTTCGTCAGAAATGGAAGAGTTAATCGGTATGTCAGACAGAATCATAGTGCTTGCTGAGGGCAAAATGATGGGTGAACTTCAGAAAGATGAGTTCAATTCGGATACAATAATGACTTACGCATCCGGTATAGTCCCGGATCACAAGAAGGAGGCAGTGTAACAAATGAACGAGAATAAATTCATGTCGGCGTTTAAGGCAAATGCAATATGGCTTGTCTTCATAGCGGAGATCGCAATATTCTACTACTTCAACCCCAAATTCTTATCACTACCCAACATAGTGAGTATATCGCGCCAGGTGTCTTATTACGGCATCGCGTCAATCGGCATGACGTTCGTTATACTGATTGCGGGGATTGACCTTTCAATTGCGTCAATAGTGGTGCTCGTCAATGTAGTCTGTGCACACCTGATGATGAATATGGGCTGGAACATGTGGCTTGCAATAATCGTTTCAATTGCAATGGCAACGTTAATCGGTGTACTTAACGGCTTCATGGTATCAACGATAGGCATTCCTGCAATTATAGCGACCTTCGCATCGCAGACGATATTCAGAGGTCTCTCATATATACTGTCAGGCGGACTTCCTATACCCGACGTTCTGCGTTACGATCCTTCTGCGGGATTAAACGGTGATCCTATCTTAGGCTTCTTTGCACGCTGGTCGTTGAATCACTGGGACATATTCCCACGAACAGGCATAGGATTAATTCCTGTATGCGCGATTATCATGGTGATCTGCTTTGCAGTCGGCAGTTTCATTCTGAACAAGTCATACTTCGGGCGTTACTTCTATGCAATCGGCGGCAATGAAGAAGCATCAGAGCTTTCAGGAATTCGCGTGAACAAAATGAAGTATCTCATCTATGCACTTTCAGGTTTCTTTGCAGGACTTGCAGGAATAGTTGTTCTTTCACGTACAGGTTCAGCTCAGGCATCTTCACTTATCGGATTTGAATTTGAAATTATCACATGCGTAGTCTTGGGCGGTGTCTCTGTCGCAGGAGGTATCGGTCATATGTCAGGAGTTATCGCAGGCGTGTTAATCATCGGTTCACTGAAGAGCGGAATGGTTATGGCGAACGTAAGCGAGTATACACAAATGGTTGTACAGGGCTTAGTGCTTGCAGTTGCAGTCGGCTTCGATTGCTTCTCAAAGAAACGTCAGGCCTCTTAAAGGATAAATTTTGCTCCTGCTCAATCAGTTTGGGCGGGAGTATTTTTATGTGCAATGTATGAAATTCAAGAGGAGCTTAAAGAATATTACAGTGAATTAGATCCTAAGAAGCGTCTTGAGATTCTCAATTCGTTTCCAGAGAATGAGAGCGTAAATTTTCTTCACGAACTTTATCACAGCAGATACTCAGACCACGATAACAAAGGACGCAAAAATGTAGACTGGTGGCTTTGGAGATGCATATGTCTTCATCAGTTGTACAGCAAAGGCGGACTCTTCAGAAGATTCCGGGACAAAGAAGTAAAAAGAATAATCAGTGAGCTTTACATGGAAGATTCATCACATCAGGCCATTTTGTATCATGAATACAGAAATCTCGCCCGCCGTTATCTATCGACATGCAAGAGCGCAAATTACGCGAGCAGTTTCATGGGCTTCAAGAAGGCAGACGATAATGAAAAAGTCATTCGTGCATGTAAAGACATATGGCAGATGTCAAAAGGTGCAGCGTGGTCTGCTGGTGTTGAAGATGAAATGCATTTATGGATTGAAGCATTTCATGATGAAATTGAAGATTATGATTCGCTTTGCAAAGAAGAATACGAAAGACTAAACAGCAAAATCAGGAGGAAATAATTCAATGAAAGAAAAAATGATTCAGCAGTTGATGACAGAACCAAAGAATATTATTTTCCGTGAAGTTCCAGTACCAACGCCAGGCCCGAATCAGGTTCTCGTGAAGATAAAGAAAATCGGAATCTGCGGAACTGATATTCATGTTTATCATGGAACTCACCCGTACACTTCATATCCCGTAACACAGGGCCATGAAGTAAGTGCACAGGTTGTAGAGTGCGGAGAGTATGCAAAAAAATTCAAACCAGGAGACAGAGTTGTTCTTGAGCCTCAAATAGTTTGCGGACGCTGTTACCCTTGCCTGCATGGAAAATATAATCTCTGTGAGAACCTTAGAGTTTATGGATTTCAAACGACAGGCACAGGCAGTGAGTACTACGCTGCTGATGAGAGAAACGTTACGGCACTTCCCGATGAACTGAGCTATTCTGACGGCGCAATGATTGAACCTCTTGCTGTTACCGTTCACGCCGCAAAAAGATTCCCTGACGTTAAAGGCTGTACGGCTGTCGTACTTGGGTGCGGGCCTATCGGGATTCTAATGATACAATCGCTGAAGGCTTTAGGCGCGGCTAAAGTCATGGCTACAGATATTTCTGACGGACGGCTTGCACTCGCAAAAACACTCGGAGCTGATGTTGTCGTAAATACTAAGACTCACGATTACAAGCAGGCAGTTCTTGATACGTTCGGGGTAGACAAGTACGATGTCGCGTATGAATGCGCAGGTTCAGACATAACTATGGATCAGGCAATTCAGAATGCACGCAAGGGAAGCACAATAATTCTTGTTGCGGTCTTTGGAAAGAAAGCTAATGTTGACTTGGCCAAGCTCAATGATTCAGAATTAGACCTGAATACGTCAATGATGTACAGGCATGAAGATTTTGTTGACGCGATTCGTTTCGTGCAGGAAGGAAAAATACAACTGAAGCCGTTACGCACAGCGCATTTTGCATTCAAGGACTGGCCGAATGCTTATGAGTTTATCGACAACAACAGAGAAAGCACGATGAAAGTCATCGTTGATGTTGACCCAGAGGAGAAAGATTAACATGCTGAAATTAACTTATGAAGGACTGAAGGATTTAGAAGGCTGGAAGAAAGCAGGCATATCTCTTCCGTCATATGATGTAAAAGCACTCGCAGAACGTTCACGAAAAAGCCCTCGCTGGGTTCATTTTGGAATTGGAAATATATTCCGCATTTTTGTGGGAGGAATTGCAGATAAACTCATCACAGAAGGAAAATTAGACAGAGGAATAACTTGTGTTGAGACGTTTGACTATGACGTTGTAGACAAGATATATGCTCCGTTCGATAATCTTGTTCTGGCCGTAACTCTTCATGAAGACGGCAGAACTGATAAACGCGTTCTAGGTTCACTGACTGAAGCAATAAAAGCACGTTCATCAAATCAAGCTGAATGGTCAAGACTCAAAGAGGTTTTCACGAACAAAGAGTTACAGCTCGTATCATTCACGATAACTGAGAAGGGTTATGCGCTTCATGGTTCAGACGGAAAATATTTCGGATTCGTTCAGGCAGATATAGACAACGGCCCTGATAAAGCAACTGGTGCAATGGCTGTTGTCACCGCTATGATGTATGAGAGATTCAAAGCAGGTGCAGTGCCTCTTGCACTCGTGTCTATGGATAACGTATCGCAGAACGGAAAGAAACTCAGAGACAGCGTAATTGAGATGTCGCGTGAATGGCAGAAAAGAAATTTTGTTCCTTCAGAGTTCGTTGATTACGTCAGCGATGAATCACGTGTCAGCTTTGCATGGACTATGATTGATAAGATAACTCCAAGACCTGGCGATGAAGTTGCAAAATCACTTTCGGAACTCGGAGTTGAGGATATGAATATCATCGTAACATCAAAGCGTACATACATCGCTCCGTTCGTGAATGCTGAAGCACCTGGCTATCTCGTTGTTGAAGATACATTCCCCAACGGAAGACCGCCGTTAGAGGACGCAGGAATGTATCTCACAGACCGCAAGACAGTGAATATGTCCGAACGCATGAAGGTTACTGCATGTTTGAATCCGATTCACTCTGCACTATGCACATACGCAATCATGTTAGACTATGTTCTCTTTGCTGACTGCATGAAAGATTCTGAACTAAAGAAACTCGCTCATGCTGTAGGATATGTTGAAGGTCTGCCGGTCGTTGAAGACCCGAAGATAATTTCGCCGGAAAAATTCCTTGATGAAGTAATCAACGTTCGATTCCCGAATCCGTACTTAGGTGATACGAGCGCAAGAATAGCTACGGATATTTCACAGGGACTCGCATTCAGGTTCGGTGAAACGATAAAGGCTCATTTGTCACGTTACGGAAGTGCGGATAAACTCATCGGAATTCCTTTAGCAATTGCAGGCTGGGTACGTTACACTCTCGGCAAGGACGATAACGGGAAAAGTTACGAGCTTTCACCAGACCCAATGAATCATGAAATGCAGGAGAAACTATCAGGTGTTGAATTCGGAAAGCCTGATACACTTGGCGATAAGCTGAAGCCGATACTCAGCAACAAACACATCTTCGGAGTTGATTTATACGAAGCAGGTCTTGGCCTGAAGGTTGAAGAACTTGTGAGAGAACAGCTTGAAGGTGTTGGAGCAGTGAGACGTTCGTTGAAGAAACACTTATCATAGATAATAAAAAAAGGGGCGGTTGTGATTCCGTCCCTCATT
>CAJOLN010000115.1 GCA_905235395.1 uncultured Synergistales bacterium | reverse complement strand
TACAACGCTGGTATCAAAGAAGGACGGCGGGAAGCCAATCTCGACACTACAAGACGATTACGTGATATGGGCATGAACGACAACGACATTCACAGAGCTACTAATATCTCCCTTGATGACTTGAGCTTAATATGAACCGTCTTATACATACAACAACAATTCCCTGCCATAATGACAGGGGACATCTTTCAGGTTTCATGACTTTAGTCCTTCGGCGATTTATCCTCTGCACATCAGACTCCTTTATCCATTCCCTCACTCAGGTCTCCCATTATTGCCTTAAACTCCCGGTACTTCTCCAAATTCCTTGATAAGTCCAATGGATCACCGTGTTTATGTACTCCGTTACATTTCCCTTAAAAAAATATGAGGCTTCTTCCACTCCCTCGTATATATCTACGGGAATCGACAAAGAGATTTTCCACACTTCTCCCTTACGCGGTTGGCCTGATGATTTCCTACGCACTGTCTTCCCTTCGGTGGGCTTATCCTCGACAAATTCTGCCACACTCTGCGCTGTTTTATTCGCATACATCCTTTTCGCCCTCTTACTTTTCCTCCAGTTCTAGGGCTTCTGCAAAATCTATCAGCCCGTCCAATGACCACCTAGATTCCTCTATGGGGATTATTACGTAGTCCGCCGTTCCCAACACATTCTTCAGCAACACACCTATTGACGGCGGCGTGTCAAAGACTACGTAGTCATATCGCCCTTCTACTGACTTCACTTACTGTTTCAGGTGCGTAAACCTACGCTCGTCTACCTTCACTAGATTTTCTGCATCTGACAACAATTTATCCGATGCTTATTATGCCCCCTTTCGATGTATGCTGAATACAGTCTGACGCTGGCATATCTCCGCACAATATATCCAGCATCATCGCCTCTCATTCACTCCGCGCTTCATAGAACTTCGTGCTGTTGCTCTGCGCGTCCATATCCACTAATAGGACTCGATATCCTCGTTCTCGAAGCTCCTGCGCGACTAAAGGTTCAAAGATAAAGGATGATTTGCACTACATGCATAGCTTTTTATCTTAATCAATAATATAATTCACTCAAGACCTTTTCAGTCTTTATCTACAATACTTCATATGGAAGTCTTGTTTAGGAAGTTGCGTGTCATTCTTTGCGCAATCGTAATTTTTGTGTTGTTTGGTATGCTAACTGCTACAGCACAGCAGGTGTTTAATGCCAGTGTTTCTGATGGGCTTAAACCACTTGCAGAAGATTTTGAGCCTGTTGATCTTGTTCTGGAAGAAAATACCACATCGGTCATACGCAAAGGGCCTGCTCCTGCAATCACTCAATACAGGTACTATAATGTCTACAAAGCCACTGATACTGGAGAGGTTGTAGTAGCTACTCATACCATAGGATATGGTAGCAAAACTATAGTTGTTGTAATCGTGTACACCTTGCACCACTCAAGACCGTCAGCCTGCATATATTCGCGTGCCACATCTATAGCTTCGGATGCTTCACCTGCCACAATAGGATCATCACGGTAAGTATAACCCGCAAGTGCAATCATCTCCTCAAAAGTCGCATTAGTAAGGATCAATCTTGTTCACTTCAATCTTCAGTAATATATCATCACCATCACCGATGAATTTCATACCTTCTGGCTTTCCATTGTATCAAAGCAGTTTGTCTTCTTCCGTGAGGTTTAACAGGTTGTTGCACCACTGCCCTGCTGGATATTCAGTCTATGGAGACATTAGAAATACTGCAACCTGAAGACTCCAATAAACTATTACTCACTGTATCCATAACACTCACGTATATTTCTGCATAACTTTTTGTAGCCCATAGAGGAAGGGATAGGGACATGTTTACGTTCAAAACTCACCTGCGAAAGCTCGTCATAGCCATCAGAAACTTTTTGTTTAAACTCATTCTTACGTAATGCGAATATTGTCTCAAAAATTCTGACGTATATCCTTTCCCCTTCTTCATAATCTCTTCAGGTGTACCGTATGCTACAACTTCACCGCCTGCTTCTCCTCCTTCAGGCCCCAAGTCAATTATATAATCAGCCGACAATAATACATCTAAATTATGCTCAATGAATATCACTGTACTCTTGTTCCTGTCGATTATCCTGTGAACAATTTCAAGCAGTTTCTTCACATCCGTATAGAACAATCCTGTTGTAGGTTCATCAAGCAAATATAATGTCCTTCCTCCAAATTTCTTTGAAAGTTCCTTCGCAAGTTTAACCCTTTGTGCCTCGCCTCCTGAAAGCGTCAGTGCTGATTGTCCAAGACTGATATAACCCAATCCTGCATCATGAATCATTCTGAGCTTATTTGCAATCTTTGGAATATCACTGAAGAAGTCTATTGCCTCATCAACCGTCATTCCCAGAACGTCAGCTATACTCTTATTCTTGAATTTCACTTCCAGCGTCTCATGGTTATATCTCGTTCCTCCGCATACTTCGCAGTCTGAATATATATCAGGAAGGAATAGCATTGATGTCTTCACACTCCCTGCACCACTGCAAGCCTCGCACCTTCCTCCCTTGACATTGAAGCTGAATCGTCCTGGTGAATATCCCCGAATTTTTGCGTCTGGCAATTCAGCAAAGAAATCACGAATCAATGAGAACACTCCTGTATACGTTGCAGGATTTGAGCGAGGAGTTCTGCCGATTGGACTTTGATCTACAAGAACAATGTTATCAAATGCTTCTGCTCCTGTGATTGATTTGAATTTTCCGGGACGTTCTCGATAATCCTTGTCGAGTATCCGCCTCATTCCCTTATACAATACATCATATAGAAAGCTGCTCTTGCCTGAACCTGATACTCCGCTTATGCACGTGAACACTCCTACGGGAATATCAACGTCTACGTTCTTGAGGTTGTTATGTGATGCCCCTTTGACATGAACCCATGCTGTTGCTTTTCGTCTTGATTCTTTCATGACTATTCCAGTTGATTCGCCTCTGAGATATTTCGCTGTCATTCCGTCAGTCTTCAGGAACTCATCATAACTCCCTGCATGTAAAATCTCTCCGCCTTTACTGCCTGCTTCAGGGCCAAGTTCTATGAGTTCATCTGCTGCTTTCATGGTCTCTATGTCATGTTCAACAACTACTACTGTGTTCCCCAGATCACGAATTGATTTCAGCGAACGAATCAATTTCTCAGTATCACGTGAATGCAAGCCTATAGTAGGTTCATCAAGAACATATAATACTCCGCTCAGGTTACTTCCGATTTGAGTTGCAAGTCTTATGCGCTGACTTTCACCTCCTGATAATGTATCTGCACGGCGTAACAGTGAGAGATAACCCACACCTACATCACATAGGAATTCGAGACGTTTTATGATTTCATTCATGACCTGCTCAACTATTGATGATTCAGTTTTAGTGAGTTTGAATTTCTTCATGACGGATAACAGCTCATCGACCGGCATTGTAATTAGCTCACCGATTCCATAACCCGAAACTTTTACGTTCAATGCCTCCTGCCTGAGCCTCAAACCTCCGCATGTCTTGCAGATGTCTTCTTCTCTGTATGATGCAACTTCATCAACTACATTTTCATTCTCAGCGAACCATTTCAATTTTGTCTCAAGCCATCCGATTACACCTTCATATCTTCCCATGTACGGACGAGATATGCCTTTCTCATCGAATATCATCAGAACCCTTTCATCGCCTGATCCATTCCAGATGAAATTTTGAATCTCATCTGAAAGCTCCTTATACGGAACGCTCAAATCCCAGTTATGTTTTTTTGCGAAGATTTTCAATTTCTCAAGCGTATGAGGTTTCGACCTGAAGGGTATAATTGCACCGTCTAACACAGAGCGTTCAGGGTCAATTGCAAGTTCACGTGAAAAGTGTTCATGACTTCCCAAACCTCCGCAGTCAGGACATGCGCCTAATGGATTATTGAACGAAAAGAGTCTCGGTTCAATCTTCGGTATGCTGACTTCGCAGTCAGGACACGAATAATTTTCTGTCATTGTGTATTCGCTTTTGCCTTCGGGAGCAATGAGCACGTAACCTCCTGAGAGTTTCAATGCTGCCTCTACACTTTCTGCTATTCTGCTTCTTCTGTCATGTGTAATTTTCAGTCTGTCTATTACGATTTCAATATTATGTTTCTTCTTCTTGTCTAACGTTATCTCTTCCTCAAGATAATATACAGTTCCGTCAACTCGTGCTCTCGTGTAACCTTTCTCTCTTGTCTGACTGAATAGATTCTTGAACTCTCCCTTTTTGTTTTTCACGAGCGGCGATAATATTTCGACACGTGATTCATTTTCATGTTCAAGAATGTAGCTTAATATCTCATCAATCGAATGTCTGTGTACGGGCTTTCCGCATTTTGGGCAATGAGGCACACCGATTCGTCCGAATAACAATCTGAAGTAATCATAAATCTCAGTTACAGTTCCAACAGTTGAACGAGGGTTATGACCTGTACCTTTCTGTTCAATCGATATTGCAGGCGATAAACCGGAAATTTCATCAACATCAGGTTTCTTCTGAACGCCTAAGAATTGTCTTGCATACGCTGAGAGTGATTCGACATATCTGCGCTGACCCTCTGCATATAATGTGTCGAATGCGAGTGATGATTTTCCTGATCCTGAAGGCCCTGTGATTACGATTAATTTTCCTCTTTGAATGTCTATGTTAATGTTCTTGAGGTTATGTTCTCTTGCACCTCTGATTGTGATTGTGTTGTTCAAATTGTTCTCCTTGTATTTTGTTCTGAATGTCCGTATATTTTAGCTCACATAAAAATTCTGTTGACATAATGCAATAATGATGTGATATAATTACTAAACAAAAAAAACACAGTCATAATATAGCATCAAAATGGACTGTGCGAAATGAGGTGTATTTAGCATTATTGTTAGCAAAAAATTTCTTGAAGCAGCATCGAAGTACGAAGCGTTAAAGGCGGAACTTGAACAGGCAAACTGTGCTTGTGTTTCGTGGGCGGTAAAGGCACGAATGACAACGGCACATTGTGTCCATGTCCTATGATCGGTAGCGATTAACCCCGCCGGACAATTTAATTAGAAAAGGAGAACATAAAATGAAAGTCAACAAGAAATTTCTCGAAGCAGTATCAAAGGACGAAGCGTTAAAGGTGGAACTCGAACAGGCAGCACTCGAGGCACTTGGTGAGTTTCTGAAGTCGAAAGGGCTTGAAGCAGAGGCCAGAAAAATCGCAGAAGCAGCAACGGAAAAAGTAGCAGAGGCTCACGGTTTCAGAGCTGACGATATGGAAGAAATCAGCGATGACGAACTCAAAGCTGTTGCTGGTGGAGGATGTGAGTGTGGCTTTGCAGGCGGCGGAAGTGGGACAGGCAAAAAGTGCTTTTGTTTCTTGTTCGGTAAAGGCACGAATGACGACGGCACATTCTGTTCATGTCCTTTTATCGGTAACGGCGGTAATAATTAATTAACCCCGCCGGACAATTTAATTAGAAAAGGAGAACATAAAATGAAAGTCAACAAGAAATTTCTCGAAGCAGTATCAAAGGACGAAGCGTTAAAGGCGGAACTCGAACAGGCAGCACTCGCGGCACTTGGTGAGTTCCTGAAGTCGAAAGGTCTCGAAGCAGAGGCCGGAAAAATCACAGAGGCGGCAACGGAAAAAGTGGCAGAGGCTCACGGTTTCAGAGCTGACGATATGGAAGAAATCAGCGATGACGAACTCAAGTCTGTTGTGGGCGGAGGCGGATGTGGCTGCTGGCTTGGAGGCGGCGGCGCTGGCGGTAAGATTAGCTGCGCCTGTTTCTTGGGTGGATATGGTGGCGATTGGACCAAAGAGGAAGGTAATACCAAATTCAGGTGTGTATGTCCTTATGCTGGAGCAGGTTGGGACTAAAACAACGGCGCATATGATTAACTCAGCCAGATATTTTTAGGCTGAAGCTGAAATATGTGTATAGGCGCAAAAAATCCCTGTGGCTGTGTCTATACACATAACTTCAATAGAAAAGGAGAACATAAAATGAAAGTCAACAAGAAATTTTTCGAAGCAGTGTCGAAGGACGAAGCGTTAAAGGCGGAACTTGAACAGGCAACACTCAAAGCACTTGGTGAGTTCCTGAAGTCGAAAGGTCTCGAAGCAGAGGCCGGAAAAGTCACAGAGGCAGCAACGGAAAAAGTGGCAGAGGCTCACGGGTTCAAAGTTGACGAAATGGAAGAACTCAGTGAGGACGAACTCGAAGCTGTCGCAGGCGGAGTGTGCGTTTGTGCTTGGGGGGCAGGCGGCGGAACAGGAACAGGCAAACAGTGCGCTTGTGTAGTATATGGAATAGGCAGGAATGACAGCAGCGAAACGTGTTTTTGTTTTGTGGGCGGCAGCGGCAACGATGATAAACTCAGTTAGACAATTTAGGAGAAAATAAAAATGACAGTCAGCAAAAAATTCCTTGAAGCCGCATCAAAGGATTCAGCGTTAAAGGCGGAACTTGAACAGGCAACACTCAAAGCACTTGGTGAGTTCCTGAAGTCGAAAGGTCTTGAAGCAGAGGCCACAAAAATCACAGAGGCGGCAATGACGAAGGTAGCAGAGTCTCACGGGTTCAAAGCTGACGATATGGAAGAACTCAGCGGTGACGAACTCGAAGCTGTTGCAGGCGGATGGTGCGGTTGTCCTGTTGTAGGCGGCGGAACAGGAACAGGCAAAAAGTGCGCTTGTGTCGGGTACGGAACAGGCACGAATGACAGCTTGAAAGACTGTTTTTGTTTGGTGGGTGGTGAGGGCGAGGATGATAAACCCAGTCAGACAATTTAATTAGAAAAGGAGAAAATAAAAAGGAGCAAAGATAAATGTATTACAGGCTGAAGGATAATTTCGTTCTTCGAGGCTACGAAAAACTTCCCTATGCGCTGGTTAACTTGAATAACGGTTATGCGGAATTTCTCAATGCTGAAGCGATGAGTGCTGTTCAGCTCTGCGACGGAAGCGTTGATTTATCCATGCCGTTTATTCCTGAAAGCGTCCGTGAGTTAATACGTACACTCGAAGAACATAATGTGATAGAACAGTGCGAAGCCGATCATGGTCTGACAGAGAAGCAGAAATACAGAAAGTACCCTGTGCGCTATATCCGTCAGGCTCACTGGTCAATCACAGGAAAGTGTAATTACAGGTGCAGGCATTGTTACATGTCCGCACCTGATGCTAAACTCGGCGAACTTTCCCATGAGACGATCATGAATATCATTCAGCAGCTATCCGACTGCGGAGTTTTCAGCGTCTCTCTTACCGGCGGAGAACCTTTAGTGCGGAGTGATTTCCTTGAGATTGTTGATGCACTTCTTGAACGTGATATTTGCGTTAAGGAAATATATTCCAACGGTGCATTAGTCAATGAGAAATTGCTTCGTGAACTTGATGCAAGAGGGATTCATCCGAAATTTGACATGAGTTATGACGGTGAAGGCTGGCATGACTGGTTACGCGGTGTAAAGGGCGCAGAAGAAACAGTGAACCGTGCGTTTGCGTTGTGCCGTGATATGGGATTCCCGACAGGATCAGAGATGTGTCTGCACCAGTACAACAAGCATACTCTCAGGGCGAGCGTGAAGCATTTAGGCTCATTAGGAGTACGTTCAGTGAAGACGAATCCAGTTGCGGACGTAGGAGCGTGGCATGAAAACGGTTACGGAGAATCAATGGGCATTAAGGAATTATACCAGCTATATCTGGACTATATCCCTCAGTACTATGAGGACGGTATGCCTATGGGAATTATGCTCGGAGGATTCTTTATGGCCAATCCGGACGAACCTGAACGTTTTTATATTCCCAGCTATAAGCCAGTATGCGAACCTTCAACGATGTGTATGTGCGGACATGCGAGACATGTGATGTATATTTCGCCGGAGAGCAGGACGCTGCCGTGTCTTTCGTTATCGGGAATGGCCATACAGGAAAATTATCCGCTGATTACGGACATCGGGCTTGCGAAATGCATAACTGATTCGACGTACATGAAGCTGATTGACACGAGAGCGAGTGAATATTTTGCGCTTCATGAGGATTGCAGGCAGTGCAAATATTCATTGAGGTGTTACGGAGGGTGCAGGGCTGATGCTCTTAGTGCTGATGAGACAGACATAATGGGTAAATCTCCTGGAAGCTGTGAAATTTTCAGGGGCGGCTGGGTTGATAAGATAATCAAAACAGTGAAAGAATGTGTACCCAATGCGAAATCATCTGTGCTTGATGATCCGTTGTGGCAGGAATTAAAATAAATTAATGCGGTTGTCCTGGTATATGTGAGCTTTATCGCAATGGATAAGTTGAGAATATAATCGGTGCAGTGAAAGAATACATGCTCATTTCGTTATCATTTTGTGTTTTCATTCTGCGGGCATTATAATAACATGCAAGAATATCAAAACATTCTACAATTTTATGTGAAAGCAGTGATGACAAAATGAATGAATGTGCTATACTAGATAATTTGCAAGGCAAGGCAAGGCAAAGCAAGGCAAGGCAAAGGCAACCTATTGCTTAAAATCAGATAAGCAAGTTCTCCAAGTCAGGAGGGCGGCATAAAATGCTTTTCAACTCCTGGCAGTTCGCAGTTTTCCTCCCGATTGTATTCGCGCTTTACTGGTCAATTCCGCAGAGATTCAAATGGTTCATAATCCTCATCGCAAGTTACTGGTTCTATATGAGCTGGAACATAAAATATGTAACGCTGATTCTATTCACGACTTTCATATCTTATGTATCAGCTCTTCTTCTTGAACGCACAAGCAATCAACGAACCAAACGATTCATACTCGCATTCACACTCATTGCGTGTCTGGGCGTACTCTTCACGTTCAAATACTTCAACTTCTTCTCGCAGTCATTTGTTGATTTCATGAATCTATTTGCGATTCATCTTCACCCAATGACATTGAAACTCTTATTGCCCGTTGGAATTTCATTCTATACATTTCAGACTTTGGGATA
>CAJOLN010000114.1 GCA_905235395.1 uncultured Synergistales bacterium | reverse complement strand
ATGGCAGTTTTAGTGGAACGCTTTGGTATTATCTGAGGCTCGAAGGTGCTGTGTCTGTCTCGGGGAGTTGATAATTCGAGGCTACCGAAGTTGCTTTTGAGCGTTTTCTTACTGTAACCATTCCTGCTGTTGCCTGAAACACGTCCCTCATCGCTGTAATTGAGGTGAAAATCCATCTCGGCATTAAGGATGCGTTCGAGCAAAGCCTTGTTCAACTGAGTTATTATGCCCTCTTTGCCCCATAAATCTTCCTGCGTTTTTACCCCTACAAGCATGGCATCAAGCAAATCGTTGCTAATCTTGAGTTTGTCCTGTCTGTCTTCTTTCATCGTGCTTACCTCCTGTACTTTTCCTTTTTACACTGTTCATTGTACAGTCTCACTACATACGCGCAAGAGTTGAACGTGAACAGAACAGAGAACATGACGTTACAGAAGAAGTAGAGCTTCAACTTAGGGAGAGTGCATAAAATGATTAATCGCAAAGAGAAAGCAACAGCACCTGATATTGAGCAGGAGGCAGAATTGTCATTTGCCGAAGCATTGATGAAATTCATAGAGAAATTGTTCAGTTTTTTCAGACCTTCATGTACGTTCGAGGAATTCCTGGAGAAAACAGGTGAATATTTCGATGACATCATGAAGCAAAAAGAGAAGAATGGTAAAGTGAAATGTGCAGGAGGAAAAATTACCTTCAAGCTCCTGGGCGGAAAGGTAGATATGAACTCAAAGCTGTATTTCATGAGCAAAGAAGAAAAATGGACGCTTATGGAATCTTCCAACAGCGTAAATAAATCGCGCTTCAATGACTGGGATACAGATAAAGATTTGAAGAAACTATCACGAGGTGAAACAGTAGAGCTTGATATTAATCCTCCAGAATAAATTCACTGATAGAGTATATAATTACCCTATTACATTTTTAACGGAGGTGCAGTTTCTATGAAATTCAGAAAAGTTTTGTCATTCTCATTCATCATAGCAGTCGTTGTTCTATGCATATCATCATGTGCATTCGCAAAAGTTTCACCAGACATCGCCGCTCAAGATTCACGCATACAACCCTTCATTGAATATACGAAACAGAACGGAGCAAAATTCCTTTCAGGAAGATACGTTCAGCTTTACGAAATTCCATTGAAGGACAGCAGTGAAAAGATTAATGCCCCTTCACACATCATCATTGAGATTGGTGAACTTGATTCACAGAGCGGTTATTATCCTGCAAGCATAAACGTTTACGGAAAAGACGTAATCAACTGCTGGATATATTTTGACACAGAAGAAGCTGTTCCTGTCCTGAAAACTTACACACTGAACAGCCAAGAAGAATATGAAGTATCAGCTGAAGCATTTTCGGTAGTAATAGCAGAAGAGAATCAACATTCATGGTTATGCGCCAACACAGAAGACGGACATGTAAGCTATCTAATTCCGATTAATGATTACTGGTTCCCTTCAGGCTGGTACGAAGGTGCATGGTCAAGTGAGAACGGAAAATATAATCTCACTTTCAGCAACGGAGAATTATTCTTGCAGGACGAATCGCTTGGACACTTCGCAGTTACTGATGACCGAATCATGACCAGCGGGGCACAAGTCATTTACGCAATGTATAACCCTCAGAAAGATTTGCTCGTTGTGTCATTCACGACAAATGCAGGTTACCCGGAAGAAGCAGTAATCTTCAAACGTGCAATTGTAAATATCAATGGGACATGGGGAGCAATAGTGAACGGTCAGCAGTGGGTAATTCAGTACAACAACGGCCAATATTACGGCTGGGTTAACGGAGTGCCTTCTGAAATGGGAGTATACGAAGTAAACGGGAACACGATAGCAGGACATAGTAACAATGGCGTAAACTTTAAGGCAACACTGAAATTAGACCCAACAGGTGAATTCCTTCTGTTAATGTTCCAAAACGGAAATGCAATTCAGTATCAGAGAATGCAGTAAAGCCATGACGACAAAAAAATTCATCACGGCAGGAGAAATTATGCTTCGTCTCACACCTCCGAACTACGACAAGATTCGTGTTGCAACACATTTCGAGGCAAGCTACGGAGGAAGTGAAGCAAACATAGCACTCTCACTCGCAAATCTCGGAATAGACAGCTCATTTTTCAGTGTTGTACCTGATAACTCAATCGGCAAGAGCGCAATACGAATGCTCAGAAGCAATGACGTTCATTGTTCGCCGGTCATATTGAGCACACCTGAAGATACACCTACACACAGGCTCGGAATATATTATCTTGAGACAGGCTACGGGATTCGTCCGAGCAAAGTAACTTATGACCGTAAGCACAGTGCATTCTCTGAGTATGATTACTCGAACGTAGATTTAGATGCATTGCTTGAAGGTTTCAATTGGCTTCACATGAGCGGAATCACTCCTGCATTATCGAAGAGCTGTGCGGATTTCACACTTTCAATCATGAAGAAGGCAAAAGAGAAAAATCTGATTGTGAGCTTTGACGGAAATTTTCGCAGTACGTTATGGTCATGGAAAGAAGCAAGAGACTTCTGCACAAAATGCCTTCCATATGTTGATGTCTTACTTGGAATTGAACCTTACAACCTTCCTCGCGAGGACGGAACTGGAGACGTGAAAGATAACATTCCATATCAGCCGAACTATGAACAGCAGGCAGATGTATTTGATACATTCGTAAGAGCATACCCGAACATAAAATGTATCGCAAGACATGTACGTTATGCACACACTGGAAGCGAAAACAGCTTGAAGGCGTTCATGTGGTATGACGGAAAGACGTATGAAAGCAAGTTATTCACGTTCACGATTCTGGATCGTGTTGGAGGAGGCGATGCTTTTGCGTCTGGATTGATTTACGCGATGATGAAAGAATACTCTCCTGAAGACATGGTTAACTTCGCAGTTGCCAGCAGTGTAATCAAGCATACGATTCGAGGAGACGGAAATATCACTGATGATGTGAAGAGCATCAAGAGCATAATGAACATGAACTACGACATCAAACGCTGACACAATAAAACCCCCGATGCTTTTTTATCGGGGGCTTCTTTTTTTACTTTCAACTTGCAGATTTACTTATCGGATTTGCACTTCACGTTATAGTTCCAGGTGTTCTGGTCATAAGTTTCACCAGTCGCTACAACTGAGAGTATATGATTGCCTCTGTTCATGTTCTCTGCTTCAGTGTCTGGTCTGTATGCATACTGATAATCTGGTTTGTCTTTGAGACTCACGCTCACCTTGAACGTATATTTGCCTTTACCCTCAGACTTCACTTCTGCTTTGAACGGTGTAATCACTGGAGCTTTGCTTCCTTTTTCAAGTCTTCCTCTGTCGAGATACGCATTCACACTGCCCTTGCCTGATGCAAATACGCCGTCTTTAGTCGTGATTGTTCCCGTTAGAATTGCTTCTTTTGACTTGTCGAAATCATCAGGAAGTGTAACTTTCGTTCCTTCTTTCAGATCGTAATTCTTTCCTCCTGCTGAAAGTTTTACATCGCTGATTGTAATTGCATTTGTGTTGTACGTGATGAGTTCTTCAGGTTTCGATACGAGGCTTATCTTCACGTTCTCAAGCACAAAGTTCTTCACGTTTGAAAGGCTGATTGCGTTCTGAACTCCATAGACCGTAACATCTTTCACGTTTATGTTCGTCATAGGTGCTCGTTCATATGCCGTCCAGTAAACAGCATTCTTTGACATGACTGGTGAATCTGGTTTGCCTGCCGTGATGTTGGACATGTAGACGTTCTTTAATTGCGGTGTGTAAGGCCCTAAGTCACCTTCTTTATCCTGCGCTGAACCTAATGTGTATTGTGTCTCGCCGAACATCAATGCGTTTGAACATTTTGCTACTGTGTTGTCTCTGAAGTAAATATTTTCGATTAGGCCGCCTCTGTATGAATTCGTCTTGAAGCGTAAGACCTGCTGAAGTTCCATGCTGTCGAAGTGATTATCATGTGCAAATACATTTTTGATTCCGCCGGTGCATTCTGATCCGCAAGTTACTCCTCCATGACCGTCAGCAAAAATGCAATTTCTTATGATGATATTCTCGCAGACTTCTCCGCCTACTTTTCCGCGATTGTAACCGTCTCTGTTCTTGCCGGATTTGATTGCTATGCAGTCGTCTCCTGTGCTAAATGAGCAGTTTTCAATTACGACATAGCTGCATGATTCAGGATTCACTCCGTCATTATTGCTTCCGTGTGAATCAATTTCAAGTCCTCTCACTAAAATATATCTGCTCCTCAATGGGTGCACTTCCCACATCGGCGAGCTTATGATTCTGATTCCCTCAAGAAGAATATTCTCGCATGCATAAGTTTCAATTGTGCATGGCCTGAGCAATGATCGTAATGGTTTTACGTCCTTCGGTGTATCAACATACTCTACGTTGTCGAGATTGTCCCAGTCGATTTTCATTGTCGGAATCTTTTCGGGAGGCGGTGTTACTCCGTCTGTCAAAATTCTTCGTGCTATAGGTGCTGCTTTGTCGCTCCATTCTTTGACGAGGACATCAACAACTGTTGCTTGATTTGGGAATCCGAATGAACCTCTCTTCCATGCCTGCCAGTTATACGGGTCTGCCTGAGGATTGAGAGTTCCCTTGCCAGTGAGTGCAATGTTCTTAGCATGAAACGCCCTTATCGGTGATGCATAGTTATATGTATCATTGCCTTCAAAGCTCGTTAATACCATTGGGTAATACTTGTTTGAAATGTTGCGTACAAAACGAAGTTCTGTTCCTTCTTCAAGATGAAGATTTACGTTGCTCTTCAGCTCAATTGAACCTGTGTAATATGCAGTAGGATTCGCTTTTGTTGCTCCTGATTCTGCGGGAATGATTACTTTTCCTCCTCCTGCTTTGCACGCGTCATCAATTGCCGTCTGAATTGCTTTCGTGTAATCCTTCACCTTTTGTGTCTTCTGAACATGGCCGTCTGCACCATTACCCTCGAAGTATTCTTCAGTCATATCTTCGACAAGAGCAGAATATTTCGCATCTCTGATTGAGAAGTTCACATCTGGGAATGTCGGAACATGAGCCTTCACTGTCTCATCAATTTGCTTATAGGCTTTGTCATTCCAGTATTCATTTGAGAACGCCGGACATACTGAAAGAATGAGACATAAAACGATAATGCATGAAAATATTTTGCGCATAG
>CAJOLN010000113.1 GCA_905235395.1 uncultured Synergistales bacterium | reverse complement strand
CATACCCTGATTCCTGAAGAACCCGATAATTTAATTGAGCCATGATTTAATCATCCTTTCGTTTTTTTTTTTATCCGCCGTATGTTAATTTTACTATAGCTGTCGTTACCGGCGGGCAGAATGTCAGAAGCATTAATAGAATCACAAGAAGAAGATAAAACGGTATCGCTTCCTTCATGAATGGTTTCGTCTTGCATCCTGTTACTGAACACGTCACGAACATCAGCGTTCCCATTGGAGGAGAGAGAGCACCTATAGCATTGTTGAATATATACACCATTGCAAACTGAATGTCATCAATTCCATACTTCCGCGCTATTGGTGCAAGCAATGGAACTAATACTATCATCGTTGCATTGCCCTCAATGAACATTCCTACAATCAGAATGAAAATGTTCACGGCAATCAGAAACGCATATTTGTTCGGACATATTGAGACTATGAACTCTGTGAGCTGCTGAGGTATTCGTTCCTTAGTCAGTACCCACGAGAATACTGATGCCGCTGATACTATAAGCATTATTCCGCCCGTTGTGCATACTGTTTCCTTGCACGCCTGAATGATTCCCTTAACTGATAGTTCACCGTAAATCAGTCCTAATATTATTGCGTATACTATTGCGATTGCTCCTGCTTCCGTTGCTGTGAATACTCCCAGACGAATACCGCCTATTATGATTATGGGAAGGCACAAAGGAAGTAATGCAGGCTTTAGACATTTCCAGAATTCAGAACGTGTCATTTTCTCTTTGCGTATGGGCAGATATCCTCTCTTCTTCGAGATTATGTGCACAAGTATCATCATTCCTATGCACAGTGATCCTCCCACTGTTATCCCTGACATGAACAGCTTCCCTATCGAAACATCTGCTATGCAGCCGTAAAGTATCATTGCTATTCCAGGCGGTATTAACGGCGTAATCATTGCACTCGCCGCTGTAACTACTGAACTGAATTCCTTAGAAAATCCCTGCCTCTCCATTTCCGGAACTAACATCTTTGCTTCCATTGCCGCATCAGCAAGATTTGAACCTGATAGTCCTCCCATTAAAGTTGAGAGAAGAACGTTTACCTGTGCAAGCCCTCCTGTCATACGTCCTGTTACTGCTGAACAGAAATTCATGATTCGTGTTGTTACTCCTGCATGATTCATGAATGTTCCTGCGCACACAAAAAACGGTATCGCTAACAGTGACGGACTTTCTGTTCCTGTTACTGCTTTCTGTCCGAAGATTATCTGATTGATTCCTGAGTTGAACAGAAAGTATATCAATGAGCCTCCGAATACTGATATGAATACCGGGACTTTCAGGAACAATAGAACAAGCATAACGATTGCTGATATTCCCAGAACTGTATTTGTGCCTAATGATTTTCCGATACTCTCAAGAAATGGTTTTACCCATTGAATATTTACTCCGACAAGAAGAGTTAATGCGGCAATGATTGCGAATACCCATGAAATTTTAAGCAGTCTCAGCAGAATTATGATTGCTATTGCTCCTGTTATGCTCAATGTAAGTTCATTCATCATTCCTCGTTCACTCCCCCTTCAGGAAACTCAATAGACTTTGTGAACATTGGTGCATACTTTGATGTAAAGTAGCTTACTATCATCAAAGCACAGCCATAAGGAGCTACGCCGTAAAGATATGTATACGGTATTCTGAGAATTGGCGTTGACCTCCCTGATCTGCCGAATACCTGCGCTATATATGCCTGAGATTTTACGAGCAGGAATACGAGAACAAACAGAACGATTATGTCTATGACGTAAGAAATGAACTTCTGAAATTTCTGAGGCAATGCTTCAACAAGCATCTCAATTGCAACATGGCTTCCTGTTCTGAAACCTACACTTGCTCCCATGTATACCATCCAGACCTGACAGAATGCAGAAACTTCTTCCTGCCATAGAATAGGGTCTTTCACTACATAACGCTTGAATACTCCTGCAACAGTGATAAGGGTTAAAACGATGAGGGCAATACATGCGATAATGAGATCTAAATTGCAGATTGTCCTGACCAATGAATTAACTTTCTTTGTTTCCAAATTAATCACCTCCGTAGAAAATGAAAACAGAAAATAAAACAGGGAGCTTCAGATAACCCCCTGTTTAAACGTCAGCATGTTACTTCATTGCATTCATGACACGCTCATAAAGTCCGTCCGACCATTTGAACAATGCACCTTCCTTGTAGAAGTCCTTAGCTTTAGTTCTGAAACCTTCAAGAACTTTTTCATCAGGAACTACAACTGTAACTCCTTCCTTAATCATGAGATTAAGATAGTAATCATTCGCTTTGGCTTGAAGTTCATTATTGAACACTCCAGCTTCATGGCCGGTTTCGAGAAGAGCTTTCTGCTGTTCAGGAGTGAGACCGTCAAACCACATTGAAGAGCAAATCCAGTTCGTATAGTTCAGAACATGGCCGTCAAGAATGAGATACTTTGCAACTTCATGATGTCTTCTTCCGTAAAGTGTGCTCAATGGATTTTCTCCGCCGTCAATCGTTCCCTGCTGCAATGCCGTATACACATCGCCTAAGCTCATTCCTACTGGAGTTGCACCGAGCACTTCAAATCCTTTGGTCTGAATCTGATTCGTTGGAACTCTAATCTGCAAGCCTTTGAGATCTTCAACTGTCTTAACGGGCTTAGTCGTAAGTATATGACGTTCACCGTAGACCCAGTTTGACGCAACAATTTTTAGTCCCATTTTGTTGAGCTTTTCACACTGTTCCTTCCACCAGTCTGATTCAATTAACTTCCAGCACTGCTCCCAGTTCGTGAAGAGGAACGGCCCGAACACTATTCCCATATCAGGAACTCCGTAGTCTGCGAAGAATGCACCGTCAGCGAGAGTCATAACAGGTTCACCAAGAAGCATCTGATCAATGATGTCTGTCTTGTTTCCAAGCTGTGAATCAGGAAACACTTCCATTGTTAAGCCTGTATTGCGCTCCTTGAGGAGTTCAGACCATTTCGTTACTGCCTGACCTATTGGTTCACTAATTGAATTTTCGAGGCCAAGCTGTAAGACCACACCAGCAAATGCTGATGACGCAGAGAGAACGAGCATCATCATAACGAATAAAGCGACAAGTTTTTTCATACTACATTTCCTCCTTAATGTTTTATCTTGAAGTCTGACTGCATGAATCAGATCATCAATTCACAAAGATAAAATTAAATGAAAAAAATCTGAAAGCTGAAACAATTGTATCTTTAAATGATATGATTATATATCATATAATACCAATACCCAGAAAAAATAAAAGGAGGAGCTGCATGAACGAATTAATTAGAATCAATCAAAATGATTCTGTAGCAGTTGCATTGCGTCCTTTGAAGGCTGGTGAATCTGTTGCTGTTACAGGTGCAGGAATAACGGCGGAGATTCACGAAGATATTCCAATGGGACATAAGATAGCATTAAAGAATATAACAGAAGGAGAAGCAGTAATAAAATATGGTTTTCCGATTGGAGAGGCAACAAAGAATATAAAACAGGGAACTCATGTTCATACTCATAATATCAGAACACTTTTATCGGGAGCACATGAATATACATACAGCCCTGCATATCCTAAAATTAATCCTGTGCCTGAAAAATTCTTTAATGGTTATCTTCGGAAAGACGGCAGAGTTGGTGTACGTAATGAACTCTGGATTATTCCGACAGTAGGCTGTGTGAATGACATTGCAGAGACTTTAGAGAAGAAAGCACATTGTCTTCTTGGGAATCACGTTGAGAATGTAAGAGCGTTTGTTCATCCTTATGGCTGTTCACAAATGGGAAATGATCAGGAAAATACGAGAACAGTACTTGCGAATTTCGTTACGCATCCGAATGCAGGAGGAGTTCTTCTGCTTGGGCTTGGGTGTGAGAACAGCGGAATAGATACGATAAAGGCACATATGAAAGATTATGATTCTGAACGCGTGAGGTTCTTAATTTCTCAGGACGTTGAAGACGAAGTAGAAACAGGTTTTGCGCTCCTTAAAGAACTAGCTGAACGAATGAATCATGATTCAAGAGTTTCATGTCCTGTCTCAAAGTTAGTCATCGGTCTTAAATGCGGAGGCAGTGACGGGCTGTCAGGCATAACAGCAAATCCAACAATCGGAGGTTTCTCTGACTTGCTGATTGCACACGGAGGCAGTACGATTCTCACAGAAGTACCTGAGATGTTCGGAGCAGAGACGATACTGATGAACATGTGCAAAGATGAAGAGACGTTCAGGAAGACAGTAAAGCTAATCAATGATTTCAAAGCATATTTTGAGGCATCAGGTCAGCCAGTCTATGAGAATCCATCGCCGGGCAACAAGGCAGGAGGAATTACGACACTTGAAGATAAAGCATTAGGCTGCACACAGAAGAGCGGAAGTTCACCTGTAGTTGATGTTCTGCCTTACGGAGGTCAGGTAAGCGAATCAGGACTGAACCTTCTATCAGCACCAGGCAATGACCTTGTAGCGTCAACCGCACTTGCATCAGCAGGAGCACAGATAGTATTATTCTCGACAGGACGTGGAACACCTTTCGGCTGTCCAGTTCCTACGATGAAAATTTCAAGCAACACGCCGTTATCGATTCATAAATCCCGATGGATAGATTTCAATGCAGGTACACTTGTTGAATCTGGAACAATATCGGAAAAAGCACAGGAACTTTTTGACTTCGTTATTCATGTTGCAGAAGGCAGAAAGACCCGCAATGAGGAAAACGGATTTCAGAGTTTGGCAATATTCAAGACAGGCACAACTCTTTAATCCTTCCTAAAATACAAAATTTATATTAGGAGTTGGTTTTATGAAGAAGTTTTTAGTTTCAGTTTCACTCGTTATGATGTTATTGTTTAGCGTTTCACCGGCAATGTCAGCACCCATTACGCTGGTCTATGCTGAAGTGAATCCTCTGGACACTATCGTAGGGCACATAGCAACGACATTCAAAGATGCAGTTGAGAAGCTCTCAAACGGGGAGATCAAGATTGATGTACAGGCAGGCGGAGTATTAGGAACAGAGGCACAGATACTTGACGGTATGCTTGGCGGAGGCGACACAGTAGACATCATGAGGATAAGTGCATTTGCACTCTCAAGCTACGGTTGTCAGAAGGCTATGCTTCTCTCAATTCCTTATATTTTTAGGCCAAGAAATAGACTTTTATAAAGAATTCGAAGAACAATTTGGGAAAATACGAGCAAAAAAAATCAAAAATTATAAAATTAAGAATAA
>CAJOLN010000112.1 GCA_905235395.1 uncultured Synergistales bacterium | reverse complement strand
ACATATTCATTTGATCCAAACGAATCACCTCAGCTTGACTGGGCAGGCAAAGAGGAAGCAGAGACATTCACGGTAACGACAACATCAATTCACAGGCATGAAACAGTTATCCCTCAGCGAATAATATTTCCAGTTCAGAAGGAAGAACTGAAGACACCAGAACGTCAGCAGTATTTATTTCCTGAAGCATCATATTCGCAGAGACTGAATGACAGAATGAGAGCGATTGAGGCATATAGTCATTCGGAGACGTGGAAGAACAGAATGATAGCTGGAGATTCATTAATAGTGATGAACTCGTTATTGCAGAAGGAGAATATGAGCGGAAGTGTACAAATGGCATATATAGATCCCCCATACGGTATAAAGTACGGGAGTAACTTTCAGCCGTTTGTGAATAAGCGCGATGTGAAGGACAGGAATGATGAAGATCTTACGAGTGAACCAGAAATGATTCGGGCGTTTCGTGATACGTGGGAGCTTGGGATACATTCGTACCTGAGTTATTTGCGAAGCAGGTTATTGCTTGTGAGGGAACTGCTGAAAGATTCTGGGAGTGTATTTGTGCAGATAAGTGATGAGAATGTGCATTTGGTGAGATGCATATGTGATGAGATATTTGGGCGAGAAAATTTTGTTACGATGATTAAGTTCAAGAAGACGGGCAGCATGTCTCTGGCTAGTCTATTGGGAAGCACAACAGATTATATTGTGTGGTATGCAAAGAACAAAACAGAAATAAAATATCATCAGCTATATATTGAGAGGAGACCGGGCACAGCCGCTTTTGATATGTACAACTATGCAGACTTTGAAAATGGAACTACGAGAACGTTATCTCAAGAGGAGCTATTGAATAAGATATTTTTATTAAAGCACCGAAATTTTCAGTATACAACTCTTTTTTCTGGAAGTCAAGTAAGTAATTCTACGCAAGTAGTTGAGTTCAAAGGAGAAAAATTTATCCCTCCCACTGGCAAGAACTGGAAGACATCACTCGCGGGTATGAAGAGGCTCATTGATGCAGGACGAATCGAAAAGGTTGGAAATGGTTTACGCTATAAGAGATACCTTGATGATTTTCCGCTTATGGAACTAGGCGACCTTTGGGATGAGACCGGCGGAGCTACAGACATGAAATATGTTGTGCAGACATCCACGAAAGTGATTCAAAGATGCATTCTCATGACTACAGATCCCTCAGACCTCGTACTCGATATTACCTGCGGCTCAGGAACAACAGCATACGTTGCCGAACAATGGGGCAGACGCTGGATCACTTGCGACACTTCACGAGTAGCAATCGCAATCGCAAGACAGAGATTACTCACTGCATCCTTCGACTGGTACAGGCTCGCAGATCCCTCAAAGGGAATATCTTCAGGCTTCGTGTACAAAACAGTTCCTCATGTAACATTGAAATCTATCGCCAATAATGAACCTCCCGCAAGCGAAATCCTTTACAATGAACCCGAAAAAGATTCAAGGAAGACACGCATAACAGGGCCTTTCACAATTGAGGCACTCCCTGCACCCGTAGTGTTCAGTGTAGATGAAGCAGCAGATTTAGATTCAGATGAAGCAGCAAAACTTTCTGACTGGAGAGAACAGCTTCTCGCTACAGGCATAATCACAAGGAAAGGTGAACGAATCAGATTCAGCAGAATCGAATCTCTTTCTGGTACCCACTGGCTTAACGCTAAAGCATACACTGATGAAGAAAATCCAGGACTCGCATTTGTGTGTTTCGCAGGTGAAAACACACTCTTAGACAGCAAGAGAGTTGCACTTTCAATTGAGGAAGCATCAAAACAGATTCCGAAGCCAAAATTTATGATATTCGCGGCATTCCAGACTGACCCGGAAGCTCAAGAAGCATTGAACTCATATAACTGGGAAGGAGTTGCAATCCTTCAGGTACAAATGAACCCTGATCTCATGACCGAAGACCTCAAAAGAAAAGTGAAAACAGATCAATCATTCTGGCTTGTAGGTCAGCCTGATGTTGAACTTGAAATGACAGCAGAGAAAAAATATCGTGTTCGTGTACTTGGATTCGATTATTACGATGTGAACAGCGGCAAAATTGATTCAGGTAATACGGACAAGATAGCAATGTGGATGCTTGATACAGATTATGACGGAATGACTATGAACCCTTCGCAGGTATTCTTTCCTATGGAAGGTAAATCGGGAGGCTGGAAGAAACTTGCTGATTCATTGAGGGCAGAAATAGATGAAACTCTTATTGATTCATACAGAGGCAATGTGTCTCTTCCGTTTGAATGTGAAGACGGGAAAAAGATTGCAGTGAAGATAATTGATGACAGAGGAATAGAGAGCATGAAAGTTATCACTGTAACGGAGGATAAATGATGAGTGAAAAGATTAAGCAGATGATCATCAACTCACCGTATGAAGAACCGAATCGTTACTGGTGTTACAACAGGGACACGAAAGAATTTGATTTGTGTGAAGGAAGAAGACCATCGGGTTATTTCATTGCTAGAAAGGGTGCAGAACGTGATGATGGAGTATTCGTTGAACTTGAACTTGTGAACAGGATTCGTTCTTCAGTGAGAGAATGGCGAATGAATGATTATCCTGAAGTTACAGAGATGACGAGGAGACTGATTTATCACTGGAATAACAGAAATGCGAGACCGGATACACCGTTCTTTTTCTGCCAGCTTGATGCAATAGAGACGCTTATATTTCTTTCAGAGACTCACGAGGGAAGAAGTATATTGATTCCCAATGACGGAAGTACATTCAGAAGGATATGCACAAAGTTATGTACAGGCGGAGGAAAAACTATAGTTATGGCCATGTTAATAGCGTGGCATGTATGCAATTCTGTATGCTATCCGCGAGATAAGAAGTTCACGAAGAATATTCTGATTGCGACACCTAATCTCACAGTTAAGAGGAGGCTTGAAGTTATGAAGACAGGAGGAACGAATTACTATGACAGGTTTGAAGTTCTTCCGTCTGAAGTGAGGCATTATCTCAGTAAAGCAAGAATAGAGATACATAACTGGCAGAAATTTTTACAGGAGAAGACAGACAGCAAAAGTGTCGTGAAGATTCCACCTAAGAGCGATAACGCATATTGCAGAGGAATAATCGGAGACATGAAGAATGTACTTGTGATTAACGATGAGGCACATCATGCATGGAGAATAAAGCCTGAGGATAACCAGAAGGAACAGGATAAATCGGAACGTGAAGAAGCTACAGTATGGGTATCAGGTCTTGACAGAATAGACCGAGCCAGAAAGATACTTACATGTTATGACTTCTCGGCAACTCCATTTGTGCCAGGCAGAGGCCGTGATGAAGAAGGGCTGTTTGAATGGATAGTGAGTGATTTCGGATTAAGCGACGGAGTAGAGTCAGGGATTGTGAAGACACCGAGACTTCCTGCACGTGATAATACGCCTCCTGATTCGAGGACGCATATGTCAAAATTCTGGCATATATTCGCAGATGAAGATGTGAAAAAAGATTTAGGCCAAAAGAAACAAAAAGCTGATGCACCTCTTCCTGAACTAGTGAGGAATGCATACATGTTTCTGTGTCATGACTGGAAGGAGACATTTGAACTGTGGCAGAAGAAAAAATCAGAAGTGCCTCCTGTGATGATAACGGTAGCAAGTAATACAGATGCGGCCGCGAGGATAGAGAATTATTTTCTGAACGGGAATTCAGATGTACCTGAACTAAGTCAGAATGTGATTCGCATAGACAGCAGTAAACTCGAAAAACTGGACACAGAAGATGCAGAAAGATTGCGTGAGACAGCTGATACAGTCGGTAAAGAGGGTAAGGCAGGCGAACAGATTCGCAATGTTATATCAGTAAGTATGTTATCTGAAGGCTGGGATACGAGAACAGTAACGCATATCATGGGGCTTCGTTCATTTACGAGTCAGCTTTTATGTGAACAGGTTGTAGGAAGGGGATTGAGGAGAACATCATATGATGTGCCTCCTGAAGGTGAATTTTTCTCTTCAGAGTACGTGAATATCTTCGGAGTTCCGTTTTCGTTTCTTCCATTTGATGTTACGGACAGCAAAAATGGTTCAGGAGGAATCATAAACAGGACATATGAAGTGAAAGTGCTTCCAGAACGCAGAGAATACGCTATCACATGGCCAAACGTAGAGAGACTTGAATACGTTATGACACAGAAGCTGGTTCTAGATGTGAATGATGTACCTGAAATGATTCTTGATGCCGCAGATACTGCTTTGAATGCGGATATTGCACCAGTGATTGACGGAAAAATGAATCTAGCGATGTGCAGTAATATAGACCTTGAGAAGATATATGCCTCAATAAGAATGCAGACGTTAATGTTCAAAGCTGCTGACATAGTGTATGAGGAGATGAAGGCAAATACATTGTGGCAGAAACAGGGAGTGAAACTTTCGCTGATAGGTCAGGTGATTCGAGTAACAGAAGAATATCTGAGGAGTGGAAAAGTGAAAATATATCCTGCACTTTTTGAGACGGATATTATGAGGCGGAAGATACTTCTTGCGCTGAACATGGAAAGTCTGATACGAAATTTATGGTCATCAGTGAGAAGTGTGAACACTGAGGAGATAAAGCCTGTACTCTATGAGGATAAGCGTGAACGATCGACTGAGGAAATGCCAGATTGGCGGACCTCAAGACCGAATGAAGTTACATTGAAATCACATATAAATAGGTGTGTTTATGATAGTACGTGGGAAGCGTCAGAGGCATATTGTCTTGATCATAATCCTGATGTAAAAGCGTGGGTGAAGAATGATCACTTAGGGTTTCACGTGAATTATATTTTTGAGGGCAGAATATGGAAGTATTATCCTGACTTCCTGATTAAACTTTCAAATGACAGAATGCTTATTCTTGAGGTTAAAGGGATTGAATCGGAACAGGACAGGATAAAGCGTAAGGCACTTAATGACTGGGTGAAGGCGGTGAACGGCACAAAGAGATTTGGGGAATGGTCATGTGATGTGTCATATAATCCTGCGGATGTTGACGGTATAATCTCAAAGCATATTCGGAAGGGAGATGTTGAACAATGCCGAAGATGAGCAAAGAAGAATTTACAAGGGAATTCCAGCGCACAGTACTTGGTCGTGAAGGTGCGGTTGATTTGCCCGCTGAGATTTTGAAGTATCGTTGTGATTTTCTTATGGTTGCAAATGAATTGACTAACTTCAAATTAACGGTCTCAGATTTGAATCAGACGTTTGTGTTTCTTGTT
>CAJOLN010000111.1 GCA_905235395.1 uncultured Synergistales bacterium | reverse complement strand
GACATAACCGACACTGCTCAGTTTTGGATTATTGCTTAAATCTATTTCAGTTAAGTTTGCAAGAACTTCTGAAGCTAACGTTGCAATTGCAGGAGTGCTTTCGCTATTACCGCTGCCTCCCATACCTCCAAGCATGTCAGCTAAACTCGAACTGCTTTCAAGATTAACTCTCGCAATGCCTACAGCCTTCAAATTTGGCATGTTGCTTGCTGTAAATTTCGTCAATTTTGCGAGATTGGATATATCCAGAATTTCAATCGTTGAATTTCCGCTAAAATCCAATTCTGTCAAATCTGTGCAGTTATTCAGCGATAAACTTGTCAATCCAGTGAATTTATCAATGTCTCTTTTGAGAAATCTGCTGATTTCATAGTCGTCAAGTGCTTCACTCTCGTCTCCTTCAGCAAAATCTATCAATGCTACTTCCGATACATCAACGTCCTCATCGTCTTTTTTGAATGAAACTTCTTCATCGTTCATATCTGCGCTTATGGTGTATCCGTTTGCATCTCTCAATGTTGCTTTTACCAAAGCCTTAGCAAGAGCTCGTGTTGAAAGCGTTATTGTTGAGTCAGCACTCGCTGTTCCTTCCAATGAGCAAAGAACAAGAGCAATCATGAAAAGACAAAAAACATTCTTTACTGAAATTTTCATTACTATCAATCTGCCTTTTGTTGAAATTTTTTTATACTAAACAAAAAAAATGAAATAATCAACAGTGGAATGAAATAATTGATGCAAAAAAAATCCCCTCAACCATTCAAAGCTGAGGGGAAAAATCATTCTCTAATTGAACATCGTAAAGCCTTCAGCAATCACAAGTAACCCATGTAAAATTAGGGAACACGCAAGCACTATCATGATTGAAAGTGAACTCACTATCGGAGATGCACACATCAATATCGCAAGCGTAATCAGCACAATGCTGTCTATGAACATCAGCCACCAGCCTCTTGCCTTCGCTCCTCCAAGCCACATTGATACACTGAAGCGTGATACTCCCGTCAGAAACAGCCATAACCCAATCACAAAAGGAAGAACAAATGACGTTACTCCTGGCTGTGCAATCATGTACACTCCTGCTATGATGTCGAGAAGTCCATGAAGAATGAAGCGTTTCAATCTGAAGAAATAGAATCCTGTCATGTAATTTATTCCAGATATTACAAGTCCAATCCCTATGAACATTCCGACTGTCAGAATTGCACTCAATGGATACCTGAGCGTTAATGCTCCCAGTGCAATTAATATTACTCCCGTTATGAACGTGTTAATTCTCGTTGACTTCATTATTTTTCACTCTCCTAATATTGTATTCAAATCCCTCTTTGTCTGCTCAAGCGTTACAAAACGAATCGCTTTGAACCCGAAATCTTCCGCCGCCTTAACATTGCGTTCTACGTCATCAATGAAGACACACTCATTCGGAATCAGATTATAGCGTTCGGTTATGCACTCGTAAATTCGTCTGTCTGGTTTTATCAGCTTCACATCACATGAGAATATTCCGCCGTCCATTAATGGCAGAAAATCTAATACTTCAGGTTTCTTTTTCATCATGTACTGCGAGTAGTTCGACAGATAAAGTATCCTGTAACCGCGAGATTTTATTTCCTTCAGCCATGCAGGTGTCTCGGCTCTCTTCTTCAATGTGTCTCCTGCATTCTCGAATACCTTCCGTAATTCTGATTCGTGTTTCGGGTCATTCGCTATTATTGACGCAAAGACTTCTTCAGGTTCTTCTCCCGCATCAAGTCTGTCCCAGCGTTTTTCTCCCCAGACAGCTTCATTAAGTTCCGCAATCAATTCCTCACGTCCGGGAAACATTCTGTGAATGAATCCGTTCCAGTCAAAATCAATCAGAACATTTCCGATGTCAAATATCACTGTCGTAATCATTCAACCTTAACTCCCATTGAGGCAAGCTCAGATATATTCTTCTCATGGCCTGATTCATCAACCCAGCCCAGCATACTCACGGGAAGTTCAACTTTTCTGCCTGAGTTCAACAACGCAATCACACTCTCACGAACACAGAATTCACTTGCAATTCCAGTTACAATTACGTCTTTGCCTATGTCATCTTTCAGTTCATGGCCTGCCTTATTCCTCGCATTGAACGCTGAATATTCTTCTTGTGAATCAATATTGCCCTTGTAGTATATGTTCGCGTCATTCGGTCTCTGTGATTCATTCTTCACTTCATGATAGAAGCTCTCGTGAATCTCCGCCCCATGTGTACCCGCATTGCAATGAACAGGCCATGTCCCTCCATTCTGAGTGTAGCTGCAATGATTCAATGAATGCCAGTCAGCAGAGTAATACACTTTTGCGTTTGGGTTTGCATTTATGAATTCAACGATGTTCTTCACGGCCTCTTCTGAATGTCCGCACGCTAAACTTCCATTGATGAAATCATACTGACAGTCCACAACTAAAATATCTTTCATGTTTATGTTCTCCTTTCTTACAGTTCATCAAACGTTCCCATATCATTTATCACAGCTAATGCATCATCAATTAACTGCATGAACAACGCACAGCCTGTACCCTCACCAAGTCTCATGTTCATGTGCAGAGGGGGATAAAGATTCAGAGACGTTGAGGCAACATTATACGACGGCTCAAGTGATTCATGCGATGCAAACATGTATTCGCGTGTGAGAGGTTCAAGCTGATATGCGAGTAATGCGGCGGCAATTGAGATTACCCCGTCGATTATCACAGGTACATGATACACTGCTCCTCCGATGAATATTCCAGTCATTGCGGCAATGTCCAGACCTCCGACACACGATAAGATGTTCAGAGGGTCAGTGAGATTCGATAAGTGAAAATCCAATGCATCAAGGATAACCTTCTTTTTGTGTGCATACATGTCATCGCTAAGTCCTGCTCCTCTTCCGATTAAGAATGTATCACGTGATTTCATTGCGGCCATGATACACGCACAGGCAGGCGTAGTGTTTGACATTCCGACTTCACCAGTGCCAATTACATTCACGCCTTCAGATTTTGCTTCACGAACGATATTTATTCCGTACATGATGACCTGTTCAGAAAGTTCTTTTGTCATTGCACGTTCATGAAGAAAATTATTCGTTCCATTGGGCATGAATTTTTTCGTGATTATGTTATCGTGAGTGCCAAGTCCCTTCACTCCCAAATCATACAGTCTCAATTCTGCTCCTGCCTGACGCGATAATATATTTATTCCTGCATTCTGATTCTCTGCATACACTTTCATCAGTCTGCGCGTGAATTCTTGAGGTGAACTGCATACTCCTTCGTCATATATCCCGTGATCCGATCCGAATAAGCATATAATCTTTCTGGTGAATGCGTTATGTATTCTGCCTGTTATGCCTGCAATCCTGATTGATATTCTCTCCAGTTCTCCCAAACTGCCGGAAGGTTTTATGAATCTGTCCTGAAGTTCTCGCGCTTCATTCATGGCCTGAATATTAAGAGGCTCAATCTGTTTTAGTATTTCATGCAGCATTGTCTCACTTCTCGTTTAGTAGTTTTAATGATAAATCAAATGCCGTCCTGAAAAAAATTCCTGTTATATTTGAATGTGAACTGAAAAACTCTATTAGCATTTTTGAATCGGAATGCGCAGTGAAATTCAGAAGTGTAATTTCATCATTTGAAAAATTTTTTGATGAAAGAAAACTCTCAATATCAGGAGCAAGTCCCCAAGTGTTAAGCCAACGACATATGAACCTCCAGCTCAGTGCGTCAGGAGGGATTGATGTTTCAGCTAAGAGTTTCATGTTCCAGTAGAGATTAGCAAGCAGCTCATCATCAGGACGTGAAGGCTCAAGATACGTTTCAACATACCTGCACCATTTTAAAGCAGTCATTATACGTTCGCGGCTTTTTCTGAGAGATAACATATCATCTATCATATCCGTATCCTCAATATAATAATTCCAGCTTCGTGATTTCTTCCGTAATTTGAACTTTGCCCATATCATTGGCTCTTTGTTTCCCAAATTCGATTTTGACGGTGATGATACGCTGACTATTCCGTATTGTTTGAGGAATAATGTCATTTGATAAGTCTTATCTCCGAAAATTTTTCTTGAAAGTATTATCCCCGAAGACATAATATAGCTGTCATTGAAGGACATGCTGAAGTCCGAGCCTCCTTTGTGAATCACATTGTAGCATAATGACAGGGAAGCAAAGATTAACAGCCGTATATTAATTAGGATATAATACATTAATTCAGTTTTCAAAAAATTACAATTTATTTTGAGGGGAGTGTTTATCACTATGAACCTGCCAACGTTCTTAGGAGGAGTACATCCGCCTGAAGGAAAAGCGTTAACGGAAAATAAGGCCATTGAGATACTGAGACCTTCAGATTCGCGTGAGTTCATTTATCCGTTGTCCCAGCATATTGGTGCGCCATGTTCACCGATAGTAGCGAAGGGAGATAAGGTTCTTGCAGGTCAGAAGATTGCAGACACAGAAGCATTTGTATCAGCTCCTATATTCTCTGCGGTCTCTGGTGTTGTGAAAGAAATTGCTCCGAGAATGACGATTGCGGGAAGTGTAGACCCGTGTATTGTGATTGAGAGCGACGGAAAATATGAGCGTGCACCTTCACTGCTTGATGAGTTAGGGCACAAGCCCACACCGAATGAATATCTGAAATTGATTCGTTCAGCCGGAATTGTCGGAATGGGAGGAGCATGTTTCCCTACACACGTGAAGTTGTCGCCTCCAAAAGGAAGCGTAATCAAATGGCTCATTGTGAATGCCGCAGAATGTGAACCGTATCTGAGCTGTGATAACCGTCTTATGATTGAGAGTCCAGACGAAGTGATTCGAGGTTTGGGTTATGCACTTGAGATGTTTCCTGAAGCAAAAGGAATTATAGCGGTTGAGAACAACAAGCCCGAAGCGATTCGGACATTGCAGGAGCATAATACGAATCCGAAAATTGAAATCATGCCTCACAAAGTGAAATATCCTCAAGGTGCAGAAAAAATGTTAATCTGGTCTGTAACTGGTCAGGAGATTCCTGTTGTGCCTGCACTGCCTGCTGATGTTGGGTGCATATTGCTGAATACACGAACGTCATGGCATATCTGCAAAGCAATCGAAGAGGGATTGCCCGTAATGGAACGCGTAGTATCCGTAACAGGTGATGCGGTGAATGAACCTAAGAATCTTCAAGTGCCTCTTGGAATTTCTGTGCGTGAATTGCTCAATGCATGCGGAGGATTCAAAGAAGAACCTTTGAAGGTTATTGCAGGCGGGCCTAATGATGGGACTTGCAATGAGATCTGTTGATGTCCCTGTAGTGAAGGGTACGTCTGGAATTCTCACGCTCACGGAGAAACTCGCATACATTGCGGAAGAGAGTGCGTGTATCAGGTGCGGGAAGTGTGTTGAATCATGCCCAATGCATTTAGAGCCTACACTGTTAGATCATGCTGTGAGAAGAAGAGATTATGCATCATTTGAGGCTCACATGGGAATGAACTGCATTGAATGCGGGTGTTGTGCGTATTCATGTCCTGCATCGAGGCATTTAACACAGAGTTTCAAGAACGGAAAAGCGGCAGTAACTGCGGAACGTCGGAAGGCAGCAGCTCAGGCGAAAGCAAAACAGGAGGCGAAATAGGAATCATGACGACAAAACTTGTAGTCTCATCATCACCGCATGTACATTCGGACTTTACGACCCGCAGAATTATGGGCATGGTGATTCTGTCGCTCATACCTGCGGGCATAATTGGAACATATTTTCTTGGGCTTCGAGCACTCTTCGTGATTCTTGCGTGTATCATTGCGAGTGTTGCAAGTGAATGGGCATGGCAGAAGCTCAATCATCGCAAGAGCACAATCTGTGATTTATCTGCTGTAGTAACTGGTCTTCTTCTTGCGTATAACCTTCCTCCGACGATTCCAATTTGGATGGCAGTATGCGGAAGTATCTTCGCAATAATAATCGTGAAACATTTTTACGGCGGAATAGGCTGCAACATCGTGAACCCTGCATTAGCGGCACGTGCAATGATGTTAATCTCATGGCCAACAGCAATGACGACATGGTCAGTCAACGGAATATCAGGCCCGACACCATTAGCGGCAATGAAGGCAGGAAGTGCGGGAAGCGTATCGTACTGGAACATGTTCATCGGGAATATGGGAGGCTGTATAGGTGAGACATGCTCACTTCTTCTGATACTCGGAGGCTTATATCTCATATGGGAAGAAGTAATCTCGTGGCGAATTCCCGTAATCTATATTGCGACCACTGCAATACTATCTGCACTCTTCAATCACGGCGGAGCATTCATGCCATGCAGTGAGATTCTCACAGGAGGACTCTTAATCGGAGCTTTCTTCATGGCCACAGACTACACGACTTCACCGATGACGGCAAAAGGTCAGTACATATATGCGTTCGGCTGCGGATTGATGACGGCATTGATTAGAACATGGGGCGGTTATCCTGAAGGTGTATCATTCTCGATTCTGATTATGAACGTTGCAGTACCGTTAATCGACAGGTACACAGAACCAAGAGTTTTAGGCGGGCCTAAGAGCAATTTCTTCAAGAGAATGGGGGCGAAGTCATAATGTCAGAATCAAATGACAAAGTAAGTTTCAGAGAAGCAATGAAGAAAGCCCTTCATTTAGGCGGAACGTTATTTGCAGTTACAGCAGTTACAGGGCTGATATTGGGATTTGTACAGCACTTCACGGAGCAGGCAATAATGCGAACGGAACTTGAAGCGAGGAATGCCGCATTCCGTGAGGTAATGCCTGACGCAAAAACATTCAATCCTGTAGACGTTGCTGATAATGAATTCATAACAGGAATTCAGAAAGCAGAAGGTGATTCAGGTCTCGTAGGGTGGTGCATGTCTATAAGTTCAAAAGGTTACGGCGGCCCTGTAGGATTCATTGCAGGAATCATGAAGGACGGAACAGTGAAGGCAATCAAGATTCTGAATCATTCAGAGACACCCGGATTAGGAGCGAGATCAACCGAACCAGAATTTTATGAACAATTCAATGATAGAAGTGTACTGCCGTTGAAGGTTGTGAAGGGTACAGCAGAGAACCCTGATGAGATAGCGGCAATATCAGGAGCAACAATAACATCAACTGCTGTAACAAACGGAGTAAATGCTGCTGTTGAATACTGGAGCAAGAAACTGAAAGGAGCTGAGTAAGAATTGAGCCAGAATAATTTTAGGATAATCACAAACGGAATTTTAGCCGATAATCCTACATTCGTTCAGTGCATAGGATTATGTCCAACGCTTGCGGTTACAACGAGTGTAGCCAATGGTCTTGGAATGGGAATAGCGGCAACGTTTGTGTTAATAGCGTCGAATATGGTCATCTCACTTCTGCGAAAAATGGTTCCCGATGAAGTCCGCATACCGATATTCATAGTCGTAATAGCGGGATTTGTTACTGTGATTGAGTTCCTGATGAAGGGATTTGCACCTGAACTGAACAAATCACTTGGCATATTTATTCCGTTGATAGTCGTGAACTGTATCATTCTTGCACGTGCGGAAGCATTTGCATCGAAGAACGGAGTAATAGCGTCTGCACTTGACGGCATAGGAATGGGATTAGGTTTCACGATTGCGCTAATGTTCTTAGGTTCAATCCGTGAGATTCTCGGTGCAGGAACATGGTTAGGAAATCCTGTTGTGAGCTTTGAACCTGCAATGCTAATCGTACTTGCTCCCGGAGGATTCATTGTGCTGGGTTGCTGCATGGGAGCGTTCAGAGCAATTCAGGCACATGCGGCGAAAATGCGCGGGCTTGGAGCAACTCCTGCTGAAGCGAGACCTGCGGGCTGTGGTTCATGTATCATGGCCAAGTTCTGCAATAAGACAGAAGAAGAGTGCGAGGTGAAGTAGAATGACACTGACAGAATTATT